>JBHHWX010000795.1:0-2403 GCA_046756745.1 bacterium
AAGAATGGGCTTCATTTTTTTCGATTTTGGACAAGGGGGTTTTCAGCTCATCATCTGGAGTATTTTCATATTGGGGCTTGTTTCCTATGCCGCCCTGGCTGACACCTTTACCTGGGGCTTTATTTTTCGTTGGAGTCTTACTTCATTTATTGTGGTTCTCGTTTTAAGCCTGGATCTTATGGGGAGTACCCCTCTATTCAAAAGCGGCTTGCACGACGATAGGGGGCTCAAAGTTTCTCTCGATGAAAACAAATGCAAGGGCGCCGGATTTTGTGAACAGGTTTGTCCGAAGAATTGCTTCGAGGTGAATAGAAATCGACACATGGCAACGATGCCCAGGGCGCATGAGTGCGTGCAATGCGGTGCATGTATCGTGCAATGCCCTTTTGATGCTTTATATTTTATGAATCCTGAAGGCCACACCATCCCCCCGGAAACGACGCGGAAATATAAACTCAATCTTATGGGGAAACGTCTTGTGAAAGTGGCCGAGAAATGACAGATTAAATTATCACTTCCTGATTAAACACATTTTGCAGGAAGAAAAGCGCAACAAACGTAAACCCCCCGGCCGCAATGGGCGTCGCGACCCATCCGGCAGCGATTTCGCCTAACACCCCGTAATTGATGCCTTTTGCCCGTTTGTAAATCCCGATCCCTAAGATTGCGCCGATCACGGCCTGGGTGCTGGAAACCGGCACCAGCGGTACCGATGGCAGTCCGCGTGACGCCAGCCAATCCGCCAGCCCCTGAGAGGAAAAAAGAAACAGCACCAGCGCGTTGGCGAGAACCACCACCAGCGCCGCTTCGGGCGACAGCCGAAACAGGTTTTTGCCGATGGTTTCCATGACCCGCTCTGAATATGTGTAAATGCCCACAGCGATGGCCAGGCCGCCCAGGCAAAACAACTGCTGGGTGCTCGAAACGGATACCACCCCGAAGTGTAAGTCCTGAAACGGCGACACTGACACGAACACCCCCATGACATTGGCGATATTGTTGGCGCCGAGGCTGTAGGCGCCGAACGCACCCACGATAATCAGCCCGAGACGCGTGTACAAGTCCAACCGCAGCAAGTGAATTTTTACTCCATTGAAGAACTTTTTAGTGAGAAGGAACAGACCGACAGCAAAAACACCGGATAGGAGGGGGCAGAGGAACCAGGTGGAGACGATTTCCAAAAGGACCGCTGTGTCGGTTTCAGCGCCGGCATAGAAATTCCAGCCGAGAATGGAACCGACGATGGCTTGAGAGGTCGAAACCGGGATTTTGATTTTGGACATCCCAAAAACAGTAAACGCAGCAGAAGCGGCGACGGTAAAAGCTCCGGCGATGGCATTGACGCTGCCGAGTTTTCCGAGCGTATTCGAGGCGCCGGCGCCGCTGATAACCGCGCCTAACAAAACAAAGACGCTGCAGAGAACAGCGGCGGTTTTAAAACGGATCATCTTGGAGCCAACCGCTGTTCCGAAAACGTTGGCCGCGTCATTAGCGCCTAAAGACCAGCCTAAAAAAAGTCCGCTGGAAAGGAAAAAGAAAGGCATCGCTTAAATATTCCGCTTAATGGCGTAAATCGACAGACGGTCGGCGACTTCCTCGCTGCGGTCGGCCAGGTGATCAACGTGCTGCACAAATTGGCTGAGATGGATTTTGCAACTCAGGTCGATTTCGAGCTTGAAAATAAGCCGTTTGAGCTGTTCAGCAATTCTATCGGCTTCTTTTTCGTAAAAGTAGACTTTGTGCAAATGGTCTTTCACCGCGCGTGGGTCTCGAAAAAATGCCCGGCTGGCAAGAACGATGAATTCCGCCGCCTGGGTAGATTTATCTGTCAAATCGAGAAAATCCTTCACCAATTCCGGTTGGATTGCGGGAGATTCAATGGCGAAATGGTTCACAGTGCTTTTTGCCGTGTCAACCACATTATCCATGCTTTCCAGCAGTCCCAAAACATCCCCACGGTGTTCCGGAATCAGAGAGTGGCTGTAGAGATGATTTTCGATCTGACGGCGTAGTTTGTCGGCGGCGCTTTCCAAGTTTTTTATCGTACCGGTGTTTTCTACAAATTTTGTTTTTTGGTTTTCAAGGTAATTCTTGATCGCGTCTTTAAAAACCAACGCGCCTTGACTCACGGCGTCGAGAAATTCATCGATTTGCGACTCCAGTATTTTGGTGGATTTAAATAGCAACGGCATCGGGTTTTCCTCTCTGTTTTGTCAAACGAGTCGTGCGCCCGCGATCCTGACCATTACAAGAAACACTTGCCCGAAGACCTCCTGCCGAGGGTGATTTTATTACCTAAATTGAGCGATTTAGCTTTGAATGGTCCCATCAACGGGTTCGGGTGTTCTGAATAAGGTGTTCACGCTTCAGCGTGTTTTTCCCCTCACCCCAGCAAGCTAAAGC
>JBHHWX010000796.1:0-2401 GCA_046756745.1 bacterium
ACAACCAACGAGCTGCGAAATTTGAATCCCGGCGACGGACAGATCAATATTTTTACGTATGAAAAGGGCAAAATAATCGACCGCTGTGTTTTCCTCAAAAATGAAAACAATATTCAGATTGTGACCAGTCCAGAGAATGACAAAAAAGTGGCTGATTGGATCAGAAAATATATTTTTATCGAAGATGTCTCTGTTGAGACGCTTTCCATGGACACGGCGACAGTCAGTTTGTTCGGTCCTCAGAGCGCGGCTGTACTCAATAAACTTTTTTCTAGCGATTTCCATCAACTTTCCGAGTTTCACCACAAACGGGCCACATATCATACTAGTCCAATCACGATTTTCGCCACATCCGAACTTGGAGTTCCCGGATTCAATCTGCTGACCGAGACGGGGTTGATAGCGAAGCTTTGGGACGACCTCATGAAGTGTGGCGCTGAATTCGGCTTGCGACCGATGGGAGAGGAATCGTTTGAGGTTTTAAGAATCGAAAACGGCTGGCCTATTTTTGGCAAAGATTTCGATGACACGGTCAATCCTCACGAGGCCGGACTGCTGCCTTACATCGATTTCGACAAAGGGTGTTACATCGGCCAAGAGGTGATCGCCCGTCTGGATACGTATGAAAAAGTTCAGAAATACTTGATGGGCGTTGTTTTGGAGGGGGACTGGCTGCCGGCTCTCACAGTCCCGGTTTTTATCGAAAATAAAGAAGCCGGTTATTTGACCAGCAGCACACGCTCGCTGGCGTTGGACAAAAACGTTGCTCTCGCTTACGTCCGCACCAAAGCTATTCGCGAACAGGCGAATGTTGTGGTTAAATCGAAGACACACAAAACCGTTGGTGAGCTGGTTAAATTACCTTTTCTGAATCTTATATGACGTTGTTGAAAAACTCTGTCAGGGTTAATGCCATGCACTATATATAGATGATATATTGTTATGAATACTACATAGAGACATTTTTGTAAGACTCTAACCCTGACAGAGTTATAAATCAACAGAATCTCATATGAATCCCAAAAAAGAACAAAACGCAAAACAGGAGTTCGCGGAATTTTTCCCCGAGGATTACATCAAAAGAGCGTCTAAGTTTCTTAAGCTCGTCAGCGAAGAGAGCAAGCTTCGAATCATGCTGCTTTTAGCCAAAGAGGGTCCCTGTACCGTCACAGAAATATCCGAAACGCTGTGTATTAACCAACCGACAGTCAGCCACCATCTGTCACTGCTTCGCAACGCAGATTTGGTCGATACCGAGCGCGATGGCAAACACATTTTCTATGATATCAACGAGAGCCTTTGGCGCGAAATGGGGAAACAGTTTTTCGACTATTTACAGAAGGGGAACAATATTCATTTCTTGGGGAAGTTTGTTTTGAAGCGCTTGGGGAAATGAACTATTTGGTCTTGACAAGATTGTAGAAATAGCGAAACGAGCGAAGGCATTAGGGGCGTGAGATGTCAAATGGAAAAACCTTGACATTTGAAGGTGATTTTACTATTATGGATTCGCAATTTTATTACATAAATTTAAGGAGGTTATGAGATGAGAAGGACGATTTTTTTTCTATTATGTTTTGCGGTTATCGCTTTCATGGGGTGTCAACAAGAAGCGACCGTTGACGACGTGGTCGCCGAAATGACCGCGGCTTTGGGAGGGGACAAAGCATTATCTGAGTTGATGGACCGGGTGGAGAACTGGGATTTTACAATGCACCAGTTGCCGGCGGAAATGGGCGGCGGCAAAGCTGAAGAGGGGGGCATGACGTCTCCCATGGTGATTACGTGCAAAAAGGGAAATAAATTGCGCTTCGACATGCAGGGTCCTGACGGTTCAGCCTATATGTCGATGGCTTACGATGGAACGAAAGCTTGGAACATGCAAATGGGCGGCCAGTCTCAGGATATGAGCGAAGACGAACAGCAAGAGTGGGCAAGCATGGCCTCGACTTGGGTGGATGTTTTCCGTAATTATGCCGATAAAGGGTTCACGCTCGAGCTTCTCGAAAACGAGACCATCGATGGTCAGGAATACATCGTGATGCAGAGTACGGATCAGTTTGGCAATGTTGCAAAGAACTACATCAATCCATCGACTTACTTGCTGGAGAGAGCAGTTGCCGAAGGCAAGAACATGTCGACCAACGAAAAAGAAGAATTGACCATGACCATAGACGACTACAAGGAAGTCGATGGCGTCATGTTAGCGCATCATGTTGCCCAGTTCGATAGCAAAGGGGAAATGATCTGGGAATCGACAATGAACAGCGCGGAGACGAACACCGGCGTCGCAGATTCTTTTTTCTCAACTGCAACAGTAAGTGTTAAGTAACGGAAAATCACGCATAATTTAGGGCGATAGGATTGATTCTTGTCGCCCTTTTCTTTTTATTTTTCACTT
>JBHHWX010000797.1:0-2392 GCA_046756745.1 bacterium
CACTTGGTTGTCTGGTGCAGTCCGCAACAACGATTTTTCGGGGCGGTTTTGTGAAAATGCCACGGCGCAGGTTATTTAGTCGTTAGGCCGTACAAATTAAATGAGTGGACGTCAAATCTTGTTAAAGCAACGGTCGTGTTTTTTAAGAGTAAGCATGGAGGGCGACTATAAGAGCTCCAATTGAAAATTCTCCATGGCTTAAGGGAATTGAGGGAAATTACCTCCTTCCTCTCATCACAGGCAATTCCAGAGTAACGAGAGTTGTCGCTGGACCGGGCTCAGGAAAGACAACCGGTCTAAAGCGACGAGTCATGAGGCTCATTCAGGGTGATGGAATTTCACCAGAAAAGATCTTTGTCGGGACGTTCACTAGAGCCATCGCTGGCGATCTAGCTGTAGCACTTGGCGTCTCTGCGACTTCCGACGAGCTAAGCGAAGATAAAGTCGATGTTGAGGTTTCAACTCTTCACGCGCTCGCTCTACGATTGATTCGGAAGCATCCAACCGCTCGGCCGGGCCGAACCCTTCGGTTCCTCCTTGGATTCGAGAAGGAAGCTATGCTTTATGATATTGGACTGATCCTTCCACAGTTTCAGAAGCAAAGTGATCGGAAGAAGGAACTTAACAGGGTCTGTGCTGCCTGGGCTGAAGGCACAAATCTCGATATTGCCGGTTTTGTGGGAGAAATGGATCGGTGGCTTCGTCGTCATGGCGGAATGCTCATCGATGAAGTAGTCCAAATTGCTCGAATCGGACTCGAATCTGGAGACATTCCTGCAGGTGAGTTTGACCATGTGATTATCGACGAGTACCAAGACCTTACCGCAGCTGAGCAACAACTTGTAGAGAAAATCTGGTCCGAGACTGGATCGCTTGTTGTACTTGGTGATGATGATCAATCTATATATTCGTTCCGATTTAATCACCCCCGGGGCATCGCAGAGTTTGCCGAACGTTGGAAAAACGAACCACTTATAGACCTTGGAATTCCAGACAATCGGAGGTGCGGACGGACAATCGTCGAACTAGCCAACGCGATGATGGCAGCAGCCGGAAGCAAAAAGCCTCCAATGATATCAAAAAGACGTGAAAATGGTGAACTTTCGCTTATATACTGGCCGTCGGTTGGCAAAGAAATCGGGGGACTCGCTAAATACATGAAGGCAAGGAAAAAGAATAGGTTTCTTGTCCTTGTACCGAGACGGTTTATTGGATACAGGTTGAAAGATGCCGTCGGTGAGGATGCCCAAACCTCCTTCCACGAAGAAGTGCTAGAGATACCAATCGTACAGGAACGTTTCGCGCTTGCGGGCTTATTTGCGAACTCGGAAGACCGTGTAGCCCTCCGAGCATTACTAGGCTTTCATTCAAATGGAACCCAACACGGCCCAAAGAGAAATGCCGAAGCATATCGAAGCATAGTTGCATCAGGTGAGAGTGGTATCGCACTCCTTGAGAAGATTGTAAAAAGTGAAATCAACCTAACGGGTCAGGGCAGCAGGCAACTTCAAGATCGGGCCAAAACTGTGCTCAAGTTCTTCGAAAAACACCGCAACACCCAAGACCTAGAGGACGTGATCAAAGCTATTTTTAACCCAGCGCTTGCTGTAGCTGTACCGGATTCAGACAAACGAGAAAAGGCAAAACGCGATCTCGGTCAACTACGTGATGCAGCTCTTACCCTTTGTGAGGAACTCAATAACTCTGACCTCTCAAATCTTCTTGATCGGCTTCGCTACCGAATCGCAATGCGTATCCCACTGGCAAAGGAATCGGAAGCACGCGTGCGAATTATGACCTTACATGGAGCAAAGGGACTTGAAGCGGATGTTGTGGTGGTGGCCGGTATAGCCGATCAGATTATCCCGGGAATTGCACCAAAAGATCCAGAAGAAGCAGAGAAAGCAAGAGAGGAGCAGAGAAGACTACTTTATGTTTCAGTCACTCGGGCAAGACAAGAACTCGTAATTTCCTGGCCCAATGCAATGAACTACCGGGACGCGACTAAGAACAATGTTCGGATTGATCAAGTATGGAGGAGACCCGACCGAGCGCAATTAGTTAAATTGGGAAGAACCACACTCCTCCCTGACATTCCGCAGCAACCGCAAACTGGCGCAAGATGGCTTAAGCATAAACTTGGAGGCAAATAAAGCCCCAACCAGCGAATATCTTGGGGCCATTTTATTAATATTGTTGGAGATTGAAGGAAGTTTATGGCCTAACAACAACTGGAGCCGACAAAGGGCTCGTACCTTTTGGCCGGGTTTGTGCTTCCTCGTAAGTTCTTTTGTTACAGCAGGTTAAGTGCCCTGCCATCCTTTGCGGCTCAGTTAAGCGTTATAGCTGAAACGAAACGAACCCTGAAGGAAGATAAGCTTGTAACCGAAAG
>JBHHWX010000798.1:0-2388 GCA_046756745.1 bacterium
GAAGGGACATGGCGATTTTTATTTGCAGGAAGAAGATGATCTCAAGGCCCATGTTCTGCACGCGCTAAGCGAATTGGGAGATGAGAAATCCGAAAAAGCATACGAAGTCATGAGAAAAGAATTTCTCAAACACAGTCGGTCGAATTGGGGATTGTTTTATCTGCTCGATCATAAATCCCTGGAAATTTCAAACATTAAGTTAACTCATCTTTATAAAGAAAGTAAATTCAACGACTATCCGGTTTACTGGTTTGGTGAAGTCGACAATTCGGAAAGCTTTAATTATTTGAGTGCAATTATTGACAACGACAAATACCAAAAGAAAATTATCAAGCCCGCTGTGTTTGTACTCAGTTTACATGAGCATCCCAAGGTCATTTCCCGCCTCACCCAGGTCGCCTCCAATTACCAGAGTTTTGACATTCGAAAGAGTGCGGCATTCTGGCTTGGTCAAATTGCCAAAGAGGAAAGTCTAGAGGCGCTAACACAGCTTTTTAAGACCGAAGAAAACTCAGAAATGAAAGAGAAACTGGTGTTTTCAATCAGTCAGCATCACAGCGAAAGGGTTATCAAGCAGCTTACCCAAATTGCACAAAATGATAACGACCTTGAAGTTCGGGAAAAAGCTATTTTCTGGCTCGGCCAAATCGACCGGGAAGAGAGTTTAGATACTCTAAAAGAATTGCTAGAAAATGAGCGGAACAGAAAAGTCAAAGCAAAAATTGTCTTTGCGATCAGCCAACATAAAAGCGAAAGCGCCGCACCTATTCTAATAGAGGTTGCTGAAAATGATCCGGATCGCGAAGTGCGCAAAAAGGCTGTCTTTTGGCTTGGCCAAATGGCGGGCAAGAAAACCTTAGATGCGCTCAGTAACATTGTGGAAAACGATGAGGAGACTGAGGTGAAAACAAAGGCGGTTTTTGCCATCAGCCAGCATCAGGATAAAGAGACCGCCATCGATATGCTCATGGATATTGCCAAGAATAATCCAAACCCAAAAGTCCGCAAAAAGGCTATTTTCTGGCTCGGGCAAACTGGAGATGATCGAGCGGTTGTTTTTTTCAAAGAGATCTTAACCAAGTAATTGGAGGTAAAAATGAAAGGCTTTTTTGAGAGGAAAGTTCTTTTTGATCTTTGTGTTTTAATTATTCTAAGTGTTGCTTCAATTGGCGTTGCACAGACCAGCAAAGAAAAGTCTAAAGAAAAAGCAGAAGAAAAAAGTGAGCATAAAATCCAAATTAATTTAGAAGAACTTGAAGGCCTGGAAGGTTTAAAGGTTCTTGGGGGTTTGCAAGGACTCGAAGGCTTAAAAGAACTTCAGAATCTAGAAATTCAGCTTGAAGGATTAGAGGGTTTGACAATTCAAATGGAGCCATTAGAACTGGAAGGAATTGAATTGCAAGGATTAGAGATGGGACTCAAGGGATTGGAAGAAGGGCTTCAGAGTTTAGAGATAAACTTGGAAGGACTTGAGGGTTTAGACGCTCTGCAAGCTTTTGATGCTTTGGAAACGTTCGGTCCATTCGAAGGGTGGATTGGTTCAGAAAACCTAACTGATGAGGAACAACTCCGGCTCCTGAGTTTACGGGCCTTGCTCAAAATGGATGACAAAAAAGCATTATCGGCAGCGAAGGACGTAATCGAAAAAGAAGAGAATCCCAAACTCAGAAAACGAATGGTACGATATATTGCGGAAATCGACAACCCTAAAGTGATTGATTTGCTCGGCAATTTAGCGAAACATGATCCCAACTCCGGCGTGAGGAAACGCGCGATTTACTATCTGGGACAGTCAGGAGATAGGAGGGCGATTCAAATTTTAAAAGATATTTTGAAAGAGTAGGGACTCCTTTATTGGGAGCTGTCGCAAAAGTCAAAACCTAATCGGTTATCGTCTTGATTTAAGATAGCGTTCCTTCCGGATATTTAATTCAGTTGTTTTTTCGCTAATTTCTTTATCTACACGTTTGATTTCCTCTTCGTCTTTGCAGGACTTGCGCTTTTCTTTTAGCTCAGCGATTTGTTTTATCAACTGAACTTCCTGTGGCAGAAAGCCGGCTTTTTTCAATAAATCGTAGATAATCCGAAACTGGGCAGGCGTACGAAAATAATCACTCAAATCGAGCGGCTTGCCCTTACCGGGAAGGTTATCGAGCTCGCCTTTTGCAATAGCCTCTTTGATTTTGCTTTCTGCTATTTTCTCAAAAATTTGCATAGAAGTTCCTCGCCTTAAATATAACAAACGATATTCAACCAACCAATATCTTTTTGTCGATTTATAGAGGCTCTACCTAAAAAATCCTTGACAAAGAGCATTTTTTTTACGATAATTTAATAACTAACATTTCTCACTTGCTTTCACTGTGTCATTCCGACCGAAGGGAGGAA
>JBHHWX010000799.1:0-2388 GCA_046756745.1 bacterium
TTACCGGCTATGTCATCGCGAGAAATATCTTGCTCGGGCAACATGCGAAGGCTGGCATGGATTTGTATAAAATCGCCGATCTCTCCAGGATTTGGTTTTTTGCAGATGTTTATGAATCTGAGCTTGCCAATATCCAAACCGGACAGCAGGCGAAGTTGACTTTGCCTTACAATCCTGAAATGGCTTTAGCCGGTAAAATCGATTACATATATCCGAGCATCGACCGCGAAACACGCACAGCTAAGATTCGGCTGATTTTCCCGAACCCCGATTTTCGCTTGAAGCCTGGCATGTATGCCAACGTCGAGATTGCTATTGATTTAAGCGAGCAACTGGTTGTTCCGCAAACGGCGGTATTGAATACCGGCAGGCGCCAGCTCGTTTTCGTCGATCACGGCAACGGCCGTTTCGAGCCGCGCGAAATCAAAACCGGCAGCAAAGTAGAAAGGTATTACACAATTTTAGCGGGCTTAAAGACAGGTGAAGTCGTGGTCAAATCCGGTAACTTCCTCATCGATGCCGAAGCGCATGTGCAGGGTGTGCTGCAGACGATGGAGAAGTGAAAAAAGATGGTTTACCAAATAACTTCTATCATCCCGGCGTTCGTAATCATCTTATCCTTGGAGATGAGCGGCAAGTCTAATTCAAGCGCAGTTGCGGCAATGATTCGATCAGGCATGTCGGGAATTTGCTCTCTGGGTATTGACTGCAAAGCGCGAATGGTCGAAACTGTGACTTGACAGAGGTTATAATTTTCAGGTGAGCTATCGAACAGATCGATTACTGTGTCAATTGCTAGTTGCGGTAGCTTGGATTTCTCCATTAGATACACGATCTCTACCAGAACGATACCTGGAATTTGAATTCGCGCTTCGCCCTCATCCGTCTTTACGAAAATCTCAGCAGCCTTTTTCGATAGTCTTTCATTTCCAAAGATGTACCATAGGAGTGAGTGTGTATCTGTGACATATTCATGCATTAGTTGATTTCTCCGAGATGCTGCCACATTTCTTTGCGCGCTTCAGCTATGTCGTCTTCAGAAATGTCAATGTCAAATTCGGCCAGAATACCGCCGAGTTTGATGATACCGGAACGGTCATTATTTTTTTGCGAGTATCGCACGAATTCGATGAATTCCCAGACCTTTTCCAGGCTTTCATCCGGTAATGACTTGAGCGCCTCGTAGACTTTGTGCGGAGTAATTTGAGAGATCATATCAATATCTCCATTTTTTCAGAATATAACCGATTCATCATGCTTTTCCAAACACAAAGTTGGAGCCAAACCACATGATAGAAAAACTCATCGACCTCAGCGCCAGAAACAGGTTCATGGTGCTGCTGTTCGTCGCTATGATGTCCGCGTGGGGCGTCTGGGCGCTGCTCAATACGCCTTTGGATGCCATACCCGATCTTTCCGATACGCAGGTAATCGTATTTACCGAGTGGCCTGGCCGCAGTCCCGATATTGTCGAAGATCAAATCACCTATCCGATTGTCACCAGTTTGCTGGCGGCGCCGAAGGTGCAGTTCGTGCGCGGGCAGACATTTTTTGGTTTGTCATTTGTTTATGTGATCTTCCAGGAAGGCACAGACATCTACTGGGCGCGCAGCCGCGTGCTGGAATACATGAACGAGATTGAGGCTCAGCTACCTGAGGGTGTGATCCCGAAACTCGGCCCGGATGCCACCGGTGTCGGCTGGGTGTTTCAATACGCATTGGTCGACCGCAGCGGCACACACAATCTTGCTGATCTGCGCACGTTTCAGGATTGGTATTTAAAGCCCTGGCTGGAAGCCGTGCCAGGCGTCGCTGAAGTTGCCTCAGTTGGGGGTTTTGTCAAACAGTACCAAATCGAGATCGATCCCAACCGGCTGCTGGCGTATAATATTCCCTTGAAGCGTGTCATTCAAGCAGTGCGCGCGAGCAACAACGACGTTGGCGGGCGCACGCTGGAAATGGCCTCCACCGAGTTCATGCTGCGCGGCCGCGGCTATATTAAGTCGCTAGAAGACATCGAAAACATTCCGGTCAAAGCGAGCAGCAACGGTACGCCGGTGCTGGTGCGCAACCTTGCTAACGTTGCGATTGGTCCGGACATGCGTCGCGGCATCGCTGAGTTGGACGGCGAAGGCGAGACAGTGGGCGGCATCGTGGTCATGCGCTACGGCGAAAACGCCTACCGTGTCATCGAGCATGTCAAAGAGAAGATCGAGTTGGTAAAACCGTCTCTGCCCGAGGGCATGGAGATTGTCACCACTTACGACCGCTCGGTTTTGATTGACTGCGCCATCACGACGTTGCGCGAGAAGTTAACTGAAGAAATGATCGCCGTCAGCATTATCCTCATCCTTTTTCTACTGCATTTTCGCAGCGCGCTCATCCCGA
>JBHHWX010000800.1:0-2378 GCA_046756745.1 bacterium
CGGTGAACTCAATGTATTCGACAATAACGGCAATCTGCGTAGTCGACAACAAGCCAGCGCTGAAGCATAACCAGGATGATCACTCAAAAACAACGACTTACGACCTTTTGCGGAAAAATCTTTTCGCAAAAGCAAGTAGACGTAGACAAATTCATTTGCGAAAATATATGGCCTACTAAAAGCAATGAATTTTGAAGGACGATTTGATGAGCAAAGGTCACAACGTTATTATACAAACAGGTCGAGGAATCAGTATCGATGAACTGAACCACATTTGCAATGTGGCCGACGGTTTCCTGCCCCCTGATGATTCGGAACCGGAGAGTATGGCCTGCGGCATTAGCCTGCCCAGAGGGCAAGGCGGGCACCATGAGTAAGCCATCCCGCCGCCCCAACCGCGAAGAGCTCAAACAGCAACGTCGCCATCGCAAGAAACAGCAGCGCGAGCTGCGCGCTCAACAGGAAGCAGAAGGTTTTATCCCGCATCGGTCGCCGGCAACTCCCAACGCCACATCTTCGCTCAGCAGTGTGTCCGAAGAGGAAGATGCACGTTTGGAGGCAGTCACCGGACAGGTCCGGATTTTCAAGCACCAGCTCCCGAAACTGCTCAAGGACCTGGAAAAGATACCCAATCCAAGAGATCCGCACAAAACCAAACATAAGTTGACGGTCCTGCTGCTCTACGGGCTGTTGATGTTCGTGTTTCAGTTTTCCTCGCGGCGCGCCGTCAATAAGGAAATGACCGAGCCGCAATTCAAAGAAAACCTGCGCCTTTTGTTCCCGGAACTGGAAGATCTGCCGCATGCCGACACGCTGTTCCGACTGTTGCGCGATATTGAGGTCGAGAAGATTGAACAAGCGCACATTGAGCTGGTACGGAGACTGATCCGAGGCAAGAAGTTTCGCCGGTATCTCATCAACAATTGCTACCCCATCGCCATTGATGGCTCCCAGAAAGCCGCCGGCGACACGCTTTGGGAGCCGGAACTTCTGCAGCGCACCATAGGCAAGGGTGAAAACGCTCACACCCAATATTATGTGTACGTTCTGGAAGCGAATCTGGCCTTTCATAACGGCATGGTCATCCCCTTGCTCAGCGAGTTTCTGGAATATGAAAAAGGCGATAGCGAGCGCAACAAACAGGATTGCGAGACGCGCGCTTTCCATCGGCTGGCGAAACGCATCAAATCTTTCTTCCCGCGTTTGCCGATCCTGTTGCTGCTGGATGGCTTGTATGCCAAAGGACCGATCATGGAACGCTGCGAACAATATAACTGGCAGTTCATGATCGTTCTCAAAGACAAGGATTTGAAAACGGTATGGAGAGAGGTTGACGGCCTTCGACCATTACAATGCAACAACAATCATAGCCGGATTTGGGGTAACCGCCACCAGCGCTTCTGGTGGGTCAACGACATCGAATATCACTATCAGGGCAAAAGCGTTCGCATCCATGTGGTCGTATGTGAAGAAGAATGGGAGAACGTGAATTCCGATGACGAAACAGTCGCCAAAACCTCGCGGCACGTTTGGATATCCAGCCGTCCATTGAACCGCAATAATGTCCATGAACGCTGCAATCTGGGTGCCCGTTATCGCTGGGGTATCGAAACCAGCTTTCTGGTGGAAAAGCACCAAGGATACCAATACGAACACCTCTTCGCGCGCAACTGGAACGCCATGAGGGGCTATCACTATCTTATGCGCATGGCCCATGTATTCAATACCTTAGCCCGATTCTCCTCTCATCTTGCCGCCTTGTACCGTGAAAAAGGGGTGCGCGGTGCGATTCATTTCATTCGCCAAACCTGCGCAGCTCCCTGGTTCAAAAACAAACAACGGATATTGGAACTTCTGCAGCGCCCGCTCCGGCTACAGTTCGAATAGCCACCGGAGCTGATTATGCTCCTTTCACCACCACTAACCTCTTCCTTACAGGCTAGGGGCAAGTGACGCTTTGCATCTTTTTCAGGTGTTTAGATCGACTCGCCTACTTGAGCCCCGATTATCGTCGGATTTTCGCCCACCGCTGACCTGGATCAATCCCAAAGCGGTCGCTTTTCCCCAATTTTACCGTGACCGGCCTGAGCAAATACGGTTATGCTTCAGCACTGGCCAAACCATGAATATCGGCAGCCGCCGCCTCGTCGCCAGAAATCGCTTTCGTAATACCATCAATAATTTCGACGGTCTCGATTTTATCGTCAACGCTGGAGAAAACTGGCTGTGGCGCAATTTCGTGGTGCTGCCGGTCACGCGCTTGCCAACCAATCCGCAAGCGATTCGTGACGACGACATACAATTTGACGAGGAGAACTTTGGCGACATCTTTGCCGGCTCGTTCTTCACGGTCCGGCACCTCCCGTTCGAGAGTGTCG
>JBHHWX010000801.1:0-2367 GCA_046756745.1 bacterium
TCTTTGGCTTACTATCTTATCTTACTTCAGGGCTCGTTTGTTTACAGCTATAACGTGGGCGTGAGTGGCGAGAGGCTTAACAGCACTTAACGTGCTATTTAAACTGAAGCTGCGAGAGTGCAAAAAAACTCGCTTAGAAGCCGAGAGCCCTCTCGTCCGCTCAACGCAGAGTTATGTGCCTCTTAGATTTCCTTCAGGAGAGCGGCCCAGGCTTTTCTGTGTTTGATTGATGATTTCGCCACGTCTAATTCTGGACCAATTTTGCCAATGAAATCAACTCGTCCCTTTTCACCTAATAAGATGAGAATTCCTCTCGCAAAATCTACGAGACTTGAAATGTATATATTTTGGCCGCTTGTGAACTCTTGGATGATTTTCTTATCTATTTTAGATTTGTCTTTTTGCTCGATGCCTTGTTGCGCCATAAACAAGATTTCTTTTATTTGATTTGATCTGGCGACGTCAATTTTCGCATCCAAGTGGGTGAGGTTTAAGGTTCTATCCTTAACCTCGACAAGTAGGACTATTTCATTACTAAGCCAGCATTCGATGTCAGCAACCATTCCAGTGGTAGCATCTGGAGCATTGACCTTTTCCCTCCTTACTTCATCGAATAAATTGAATTTCTCAGAGATGGTTCTAAATAAAGCGGTAACAACAGCTTCGAGTCTATCACCACCTGACCGTTCCGCTGTAAATGAGTCAATAAGCTCGAGAGTTTTATCTAAGCTGACCCGGTTCGGCGTCGGATAAACAACGGTTACTTCTGCCAAAAGTTTATAAATTTCGAGAAGGACTTGGTCAAAAACAGTTCTTGTGAAGTCTTTATCATTTGTATTCTCAACTGTGTCAAGAACACTGATTAGCTTGTCCCAGTCTTTCTTGTTTTTCTGTCTAGCTCTGTTTGCTTTTGAAACTGAAGTACATCTCAATGGATTATTGACATAAGGTTCATTGGAACCGCCTAACACATTGTGATTTTCCTTGTCAAATGGAACAATTACTTTGTGTGCAATCGTTCTTGCATCAAAAGAACCTTCACTTTCATAGGCGGCTTGGAGAGAGCGACAATCCAAGTTTTGGTCGGCTGACTTGCTTAAGAGCTGCGTCGGTAATACGTACCGATAGGATTTCGTGTTGCTTGTGAGGCAACTCCGAATATTTGACTTAAAAGGGTCGTATTTTTTTGTAAGAGGTTCGACAATTGGTTCTTTCTCAACCATTGAGAGAATATGGTTCCATCTCTGTCGTAAATATTTTTCGCATCTTTCTGAGAAAGATAATTCATTTTCCATGTTGGTTAGTAGTTGGTCCAAAGAATTTCTGTTCTATCAGATTTTATGGAAAGAGCCTTTTTAGTTTTGGCAACATGCATGTTCCAATCTTTGTATAATTCATCCATAAGCTCACATCTGTAGCCTGAAATAGCCACTTTGCCTTTAACATTTTTTAGAATCTCGGCGAGCTTCATGTGCATTAGGTCGGACATTTCATATTTATAAGCGTTTTTGTCTCCTCTGGAACCGTGGGGATAGGGGGGATCGCAGTAAAAGAGGGTCTCGGGACTGTCGTATCGTTTTATAACATTAAACGCATCATCATTTTCAATTTGAACTCTCAACAACCTCGAAGCAATGTATTCGAGACCTTCAACACTACCCAGCCAGCGTGAAACCGCACCTGCCATTCCTGCCCGACTGGTGGACAAACAATTTGCCCACCTGCCATTTGATGCGGTTTGTGCTAGGCCAGTTCTAACCTGTCTAGCCCTTATGAAAAATCTTCTAGCTCTTTCAAGATCGGGGAGGTTTTCACTATTTCCATTTGACTGAATTGCCTTTTGGAACTCTTCGCGTGAAAAGGGCGTCATGCCGATAGCGTATAACAACTCTTCTTTTTGGTCCCTCAAGACTCTGAAGAAGTTTACTACCTCTCCATCGATATCGTTGTAAGTTTCAACGGGCGACGGGTCTCTGTTTAGTAAAACAGCAGCGGAACCACCAAACGGTTCACAGAAATGCTGAGTATTTGGGAGTAACGGAAGTAACCAGTCAAGATGGCTGTATTTTCCGCCATACCATCCAAAAGCAATTAGTTTTTTCGTCCTTTTTTTCACACTGTGAACGATTGACATAATTCAATTAGCTCTTTATGAATTTTTGCACTATTTTAACATATATGTAAGAAAAAAATCAGTCTTAGTAAAGTAAAATTATGTCACCGAAAGATTGTCTCTGGCATTTACCACATAACACCCTGCGTCAGGCGCTGAAAACCGCAGCGGATCAGCCCTGACACAGAAAACCTAACTTTCGAATCTCCCCCCAAACTCGCCCAAAAACACGGCGGTTTTCGGTCGCCTGAACG
>JBHHWX010000802.1:0-2363 GCA_046756745.1 bacterium
ATCGAGAGGGTGTCGCAGCGTGAGGAAGAGTTTTCGAAAGCGTTTCCTTCTTAAGTTGTCGAGGCTTTCTAGTGCCACCAAATTCCCGTTGCGAATGATAGCCACCCGGTCACAGACCTTTTCTACCTCCGGCAGGTTGTGAGAAGAAAAGAAGATCGTGCTGCCTTTTTTCTGAATTTCTCGCAGCAGGTCGTAAAACGCTTCCTGCATGAGCGGATCCAGTCCGGTGGTGGGTTCGTCCAAAATCAGCAGTTCGGGCTGATGTAAGAACGCTTGAATGATACCCAATTTCTGCTTGTTGCCATGGGACAAGTGTTTGACTTTTTTCATCAGATCGGTTGTTGACAATGTAAAACCTTCGAGCAACTGTTTTTGTCTTGATTGTGTGCAACCGCGCAACTGTGTGGCGAAAAGGAGAAATTCTTTGCCGGTCATGTGTCCATAAGCCTCGAAACTCCCCGGCAGATAGCCGCATCGCCGCCGAATTTCCAGCGAATGTTGAGACACCGGTTTGCCGAAAATCGCGGCTTGTCCGCCAGAGGGACGGAGCAAATCGAGCAGCAACCGGATGGTGGTCGTTTTCCCGGCTCCGTTCGGACCGAGGAAGCCGAAGATTTCGCCTTTTGTGACGGAGAAGCTGAGCTGCTGAATGCCGACCACCAGACCGTAGTATTTGGTCAGGCGGTCGACCGTGATGATGGACTCTGACATGTTTTTCTATTCCTGTTGAGCCGGTCGGAAAGTCTGAATTCACTTGCCGAAGGCGTCTCACCGAGCGCTTCTTAGCATAGAGTCTGCTCGGCGAGGACGCCGTCGCGAAGGGAAAAACACTTTTCAATCGCCTTTTTATAACAGGTTGCCCTGATGATCTTAAGGATTATTCTGCGCCATTTTCTGTATTCGTCTGCTCTTTAATCACTTTCATTGCCGAAGCGATCATCCCGGCCATATCGGAAAGATTCGAAGGAATGATCAGCGAGTTATTTGTTTTCGCCAGATTTCCAAACTCCTTGATGTACTGTTCGGCCACACGCAAATTCACAGCGTTCATACCGCCATCCTCGTTGATAGAGGCGGCTATTTCCCGGATTCCTATAGCTGTTGCCATAGCGACCTTTTCAATCTCTGCAGCGTGACCCTCTGCCTCGTTGATCCGTTTCTGCTTTTCGCCTTCGGAACGCTTGATCAACTCCTGTTTGTCTCCTTCGGCGACGTTGATTTTTGCCTGCTTTTCGCCTTCCGACTCCGCAATCACGGCGCGTTTTTCACGCTCGGCGCGCATCTGTTTTTCCATGGCGTCTTTAATGCTCTGCGGCGGCACGATATTCTTGACTTCGTAACGCGTCACTTTTACTCCCCAGGGATCCGAGGCTTTATCTACCGCCTCGACGATGGCTGAGTTCACCGTGTCGCGTTCCTCAAACGTCCTGTCCAGCTCCAGTTTTCCAATGACGCTTCTCATGGTTGTTTGCGCGAGCTGAATCGATGCAAATTGGTAGTTGTTGATGCCGTAAGACGCCTTCTTCGGATCGGTCACTTGCAGATACAGGATGCCGTCGACCTCCACCGAGATGTTGTCTTGCGTGATACAGGTTTGTGGGTGCACATCCACGGCTTGTTCCTTGAGCGTGTGCTTATAGGAGACCTGATCGAGAAAAGGGATGAGGATGTGAAATCCCGCCTGCAGAGTTGTACGATACTTGCCGAGACGTTCGACAATGAAAGCGGACCTTTGCGGAACAATTCGAATGGTTTTGAAAAACGTAACGATAGCAACGATGATGAGTCCCAATAAAATGACGGTGCCAATATCCATAATAACCTCCCTATAATGGTTTAACTTTGAGGGTAATATTGTCCTTACTGATGATTTCTACAGATGTGTCTTTGGAAATAATCTCGTCGGCTTCCGCTTCCCAGTAGGTGCCGCGAAATTCGACTTTACCGGTTGTTTTTGGCGTAATCTCCGCTGTCACAATCGCTTTTTTCCCGATGAAATCCTCAAAAGCGTCCTCGCTTCTTTCGAGACCATCGCTTTCTCCATGGAACAGTGTACGAAATTTTTTACGGAAGACCCCTAAGAGAACAATTGAGGAAATGATAAAGATCACGAGCTGTATATTCACGGGAATAGGGATAAAAAGACAGATGAGCGCGACCAGCCAGGCACCGATTCCGAAGAACAAGATAATCACACCCGGGTGGACAAACTCCAGAAGCAGCAAAATAAAGCCGGCGACAAACCAGACCAATTGCGGTTTAAGCCATTCGTTTAAGTTATCCATTTCGCCTCCTCATAAGTAAATGATACCGTCCTCCCAAAGTTATGGTATGGGTGAATTTAACAGGATAATTTTCACTAT
>JBHHWX010000803.1:0-2360 GCA_046756745.1 bacterium
GATAAGGTTGTGCTCCTGCCGCTTTACCCGCATTATTCCAAAACCACCACCGGCGCCTCTTTGATTTATTGGTGGATGTTGGAGCAGTACAATGAAATTCCCAAGTGGCCCACAACCACTGTTTTTGAATATGCGGCACATCCTGATTTTGTCGGGGCGATCAATGAACGAATCGACCAGGGGCTGCAACGGTTTCCGGCAAAGGTTCGCAGCCGGGTGCATTTGGTTTTCAGCGCCCACGGCACTCCGTTACTCGAGATGAAAAAACGCCGGGATCCGTACTGTTGTCTGGTTCATTCGACTGTCGAGCAGGTGATGAATAAGCGCAAGCATGATTTCCCTTTTCACGTCGCGTTTCAAAGCAAAGTAGGACCGGCCGAATGGCTCACTCCCAGCACTCCGGACAAACTCAAAGAGCTCGCAGAACAAGGCGAAAAGGCGGCGCTCATCATCCCGGTGGCTTTTGTAACCGACCATATCGAAACCCTTTTTGAGCTGGACATTCTCTTCCGCGAGCAGGCGCGGGAGTTTGGAATAGAGCATTATGAAGTGACCGGCGGCCTCAACTCCCATCCATTGTTCTGCCAAGCGCTGGCAAAAGCGGCAGTGTCGCATGTGAGCCTGCCCAACGACGGTAAGGAAACCGGCTGGCAGGCGCCAACCATTCAGGAGCTGCCGAAATATTCATCCGACGGCCGGCGTACGCGCTGCCATCAGTGCGAGTTTATCACGGAAGCCAGGTGTTGGGTTCCCACTCCAACAGAGGCCAAGTCTCATGTCTCATAGCATTTTCGAAAAGGATGTGGTTGTCATCGGCGCCGGTATTTCGGGCCTGGCCACGGCATACCGGTTACAAAAAACCGGCTTGAACGTTTTGGTGCTCGAGAAAACACCGCACGCAGGCGGCTCAATTCACACCGAGGCGTCAGACGGTTTCCTGATCGATTACGGTCCAAACAGCACGTTAGACACGTCCCCGCAAATTCGCGCCTTTATCGAAGAAATCGGATTAAAGAACGACCGCATCGTAGCAAATGCCCGCGCCAACCGCAGGTATATCCTCAAAAACGGAGAGCTGGCGCCCTTGCCCATGAGTCCGTTGCAATTCATCAAATCCAACCTCTTCTCTTTCAAAGCGAAATTGCGGCTGATGCGGGAGCCGTTTATTCCGCCGGCGCCGGCTGACCGGGAAGAAACCATCGCTGAGTTTGTGACCCGGCGGCTTGGCCGCGAGTTTCTCGATTACGCCATCAATCCGTTTGTCGCCGGGGTTTATGCCGGCGACCCGGCGCGGCTCAGCGTGCGCAGCGCGGTTGCGAAAATCTACGCCCTTGAAAAGAACTACGGCAGTCTGATCAAAGGTGCGATCCAGGGCGCCAAAGAGCGCAAAAAAAGCACGGAAACAGCGAAAACCAAAGCCGAGCTTTTTTCTTTTAAGAACGGGATGGGGCAATTGAGCGCCGCGCTCGAATCGATTCTCGCCGGAAGAATCGAGACCGACGCTGGCGTGGAGAGCATCGATACTGATGATGATCTGGTGCGCCGTTATTCCATTCAGTACAAACGCCGGGATAAACGAATCCGTCTCGCCACAAAATGCGTGATTTTGACCACGCCGGCCTATGCCACCGCAGAGTATGTAAAGCCGTTCGACGCGGCCTTGGCCGCGAAATTAGCAGGCATTGTCTACGCGCCGGTGGCGGTTGTCTTTCTCGGTTTTCGAAAGCAGACCCGCTGCCGGCCCCTGGATGGATTTGGCTTCCTGGTACCGGAAGTGGAAAAGCGCACAATTCTGGGCTGCATCTGGAGCTCGACCCTCTTCCCAGACCGCGCCCCGGAAAACGGCGCGGCTCTGACGACCTTCGTCGGCGGCATGCGGCAACCTGAGCTGATCAACTTGAATGATAGTGAGCTGACGAATTTGGTTTTAAAAGAACTGAATAAAATCCTGGCGCTGGCTGACCAACCGGATCTCATCAAGATCAGACGCTGGCACAAAGCGATTCCGCAGTACGAGCTGGGACATCAGAGTCATCTTGACGCCATCGAAAAATTCGAATCCCGGCACCCCGGGCTCTTCCTGTCCGGCAACTTTCGCGGCGGTATCTCAGTCGGGGATTGTATGCTGCAATCTGATGTCATCGCACAAAAAGCGACCCGGTTTTGTGCCGGCTCGGCGTCGGCGGCGGAAACATCAAGAAATGTCAACGTGTTAAGTTAGGAATTAAGACGGACCAGTCCCGCAGAAAGCGTGGGATTTAACAACGGGAACCAAAAAAAAAAAGAACCCACAGATTGAAGAAACCCACAGATGAACCAATTGAAATTTTATCAGTGGGATTCTTCAATCTGTGGGGATT
>JBHHWX010000804.1:0-2360 GCA_046756745.1 bacterium
TGGGAAATGAGTCTGGACAACCTGAGGGCGAGACAGGTGACTTCCAGTTTCGAAGCCTGTACGGATCCCGCCTATCTTCCAGATGGCCGCATTGTGTTCACTGCCATTCATTCTGAGACTTCAGATCAGGACAACAACCAGCCATCCGGCGCCGCTCTTTACACCTGTGCGCTGGACGGCTTGGCTATAGAGCGCATTACCTTTCATCCCGAACCGGATTTCGCCCCCACCCTGCTCAGCGACGGGCGTCTGCTTTTTGTTTCATCGAAATCCAATGCGTCCGGCAGCACTGCTGTGCTTTTCGCCATGCGCTATGACGGCTCGGGGTTAGAGCTCATTTACGAAAGCCAGGGAACGAGACAGCCGACCGGCAGAGCGTGGGTAACCGCAGACCGCCAGGTGGTCTTTATCGAATCCCACAGGATGGATATCCAACTGGACGAATCCAGCGGCAAAAATGCACGCGGAGGCAGGCTGGTCTCCATAGCCCTGAAACGCCCCCTGCACTCGAGAGTCGAGTTTGCCCCTGCGATAGAAGGAGAATTTCATTCTGTATTTCCGCTTCAGTCCGGGCAGTTTCTGGTATCTTATCGCCCGCCTGACGATGAACGATTTGGTTTGTACACATTTGATCCGGCAGAAGGCAAGCCTGGAAAAGTGATTTCAAAAATAGCCGGTTATCATGCCGTAGAGCCGGTGCTCGCGATGGCGCATTCCAGGCCGAAAAGCTTTGTCAGCCTGGTCGATAAGCAAAAAAAATCAGCGACTGTTTACTGCCTGAATGCGAATCTCTCCGATTTGCCGGTTGTGAACGCAACGGCGGGTGGCAAGCGTGTGCGGGTTTCGGGGATGAGCGGCACACTTGGCGAGGCGCCATTGGAAGAAGACGGCTCGTTTTATATCGAAGTACCGGCTGATACGCCGCTGCGATTTTCGACAATTGGCGAAAATGGCGAAATTGTGAGAGGCCCTTCCGCGTGGATCTGGCTGCGACCGAACAAGCAGCGCGGCTGCATCGGCTGCCATGAAAGCCGTGAATTAGCGCCGGAAAACCGTGTGCCAATTGCCGTAAGGAAGCCGCCGGTTTCACTGCTGCCAAAAGAATCATCGCTCGCGGTGGCAAAAAACGCAAAATAATTTCGAAGCGCCGTTTTGGAGTCCACTTAACAAAATGCTAAATGATCTCCTGCATAAGGCGGGATGCTTAAGTTGGTTACAACAAGAGCATTGACAGAAAAATGAAAGACAGAAAAATGGCCTTTGATCTCGTTCCGATGCTTCTGCGTCGGAATGCAGTCCCGGGCGCTTTGCGCCATCCCAAAGCTTCGGGATACGCCAACTTTTGCAGCTAAGCTAAGTTCTTATTATTTGTTAATACAGTTGTTTCTTCCAGTGACGCGTAGCGTCAAAGAATACACTCCCACGCAAAGCATGGGAGCGAGACTGAAGCGTCGGGATAACAAGGAGTCGCGGAGTACACAGAGAATCACAGAGAGAGAAAAGTAGGTTTGTTGAAAAAATGAATTTTAGTAGAACGATTCCTGATTATTGATATTGTCATTGCGAGGAACGGAGAGACGAAGCAATCTTTTGATTTGCAAACACTTAGGAGATTGCTACGTTTGCAAGAACAGCCCCATATGTCACTGCGAGGAACGAAGCAGTCCCCAGCGCACGAGCAGGAGATTGCTTCACTTCGTTCGCAATGACAATCATGTTAATTTGGAATCGCTCTACTAGAACCTCTCTCCGTGTGATCTCTGTTTGCTCCGTTTCTCCGTGTTAAAAAAAGCATTTGTCCGTTCGAGAGAATTACATTTCGCTGGAAAATTACGAAATGCGCACAAAGAAAAACAAAAAACTGCTTTATGCGATTGGTATCACCCTGGTCGTGGGATTGACCGTCACGCTCATTACCGGCCATCGCTGGGCAGACAAACATGTACGATATATCACCGGCGGACAACCGTCACCCCTTAATTGTGTCCCGTGCCACGCTTATTATAAAAAGAACGGCTTAATAAAACGATTTACGCAAAAAAATTATCTATCGCCGTTGGATGTTGCTATCTCTCCCAATGGCAGCCATCTATATGTGACAGCACAGGATGCAGATGCGCTTTTAGCCGTTTCCCTTGCTAAAAGCAATACAGTGACGAAAATTCCGGTGGGGAAGCGCCCGCACAGTGTTGTCATCAGCCGCGATGGCAAAACCGCGTTTGTCAGCAATCGCTGGTCTGACAATATCTCTGTTATTGATTTATCGAAGCACCGCGTTGTGCAAAATATCGAGGTTGGAAATGGGCCAACCGGAATGGCGTTGGCACCTGAAGGCGATTTTCTTTATGTCGCCAACAGCT
>JBHHWX010000805.1:0-2353 GCA_046756745.1 bacterium
TAATGATATGATAAACTAACTATCGACAGGACCATTTCTGAGCATGAGCAAAAAATATGCCGTTTTCAAATATTGTTCATAAAGAACCGTATCTCACACTATGAGGGTGACATATGAATGTAGAAAGTGTAATTATTACAGTCTTAAGTGATAATTTGTTTTGTTGATCAAAAAAATCTTTCAAATACGTATTTCGAATTTGTAAGATTTTATAAAAATTAGAGATAACAGAGATGCTCATGTCTTGAAATACAGAGAAGAATCTCGAATCATCTATTTGGCATGCCATTTGCTCAATTGTTTCCTCAATTCGACATAATTGTGATAGTGGATTCGGAATAATTGTGACAGTGGATTCGGAGAGGTCCCTTTGAGAAGACTTAGTTTTGTTATCCTTATTTTATTATCCTCGGGTTGTCGCGGGCCCTTTCCTGCGGCCTCTAAACCCAATCTCCCGGAAGATCACACCGAGAGCATAAAAGGCGTTCTTCACAAATCCGGGTATCTGTTTCCTTACAAAAAAAACAGCGGGTGCAGCGACACAAAATGCCATCAAGATGATCTGGATGGCGGCGTCGCGGACCTCGATGGCAGAATCACCATCTCACCGTCCTGTTTTCAGTGCCATGAAACATTATGGAGTGACGACACCGATGATGAAGATCCAGGAGGTTGATCCGTACTATATTATATTAATCATTTAAGGAGAAAAAGAAAATGCGCAAGATTCCTTTCATTCTGTTTTTGTTTTGTTTTGCTTTCTTAACAGGATTTGTTAAGAAAAATGACTCGACAGTAAAAAACTTTAAAGGCGTTACAACGGCGGGGGAAAAAATCGAATTAGCGGATTATCGCGGTAAAGTTGTGATTGTAGACTTTTGGGCAAGTTGGTGTGCGCCATGTCGCCAGGAATTTCCATTTCTTATGGCGCTCTATAACAAATACAAAGAGAAAGGATTGGAAATTATCGCTATAAATTTAGACGAACACCCGGAGAGTATGAACGATTTCTTAGCAAAACTGAAAAGCGAAGTTCACTTTCCTATAATTAGTGATCATAAAGGAACATTACCGGAACTTTATAAAGTGGAGGGTATGCCGACAAC
This sequence comes from bacterium, assembly GCA_046756745.1. Lineage (GTDB taxonomy): Bacteria > Zhuqueibacterota > Zhuqueibacteria > Oceanimicrobiales > Oceanimicrobiaceae > JBHHWX01. Next base: position 1,107 of record JBHHWX010000805.1, read on the forward strand.
TCTTTTTATTGATAAAAAAGGCGTTCTTCGTTTCCGCCATACAGGCTTTACAAAGGAACATAAGAGAAAGTATTGGACTCAATTGACCACTTTATTAGGAGAAAAGTAAATGAAACGGTTCATAAGTGTTATGTTATTGCTTTTACTTGTCGTGCCAATGCTCTCGAGCTGTGCGGTTGTTCAGCCTTGGCAACGGGGGGAATTAGCAGATCCGATCATGATATTTGACGAGAATCCTATTGACGCCGGTATTCTGGAACACCATCTGGACTACCGGGAAGGCTCGGTCGGCGCGACCGGGGCACAAAGCGGAGGTTGTGGTTGTGGTTAAGCGTCATTTTCTACTGTTTCTTTTTTCTGTTTTCTTGGCAGGTTCCGGCTTTTCACAGGATATACCTGAGAATGAGCTGCAAGTGAACTTAAATTCCTATTTTGATAGCTTCAATGTGAAGATTGTCTATCCCTCGGTCTCTTTCACGAAACGGCTGACAGATTCTTCGAGTGTGAACGTACGGTATCTGGTTGATGTTATCAGCGCCGCATCCATGAAAAGCCTTTTTAAGATCGACGGCGTCACTTCAGCAACCGATAAAGAAGACGGTGGCGGCGACAATACGCCCGATGAAGTTCGTCAAGAATTTGGCGCCGGAATTTCTCAACTTATCAACGGCGGCACCATTTCGGCGAACGTTATCGTCAGCAAAGAGCACGATTACCATTCGACGACCCTTGCCGGCACTTTTTCCTACCCATTTGCCAAGAAGAATACTATCGTTCAGATTGGAGTTGTCCGGAGTTGGGACAAAGTTTTCCCGCAAATCCGCGATTGGAAAAAAAACAAAGATGTGTATTCCTTAAGCTTAAATTTAACGCAAATTTTAAGCAAAAATCTGATCTCGCAGGTAATCTTCTCTTATAACTATTCGCAGGGATTTCTTTCGGATCCGTACCAGGTCGTTCAAATCATACAGGATGACGTCGTAAAAAATTATGAAACGGTTCATCCCGGCGAACGTACGAGAAAGGCCGTCGGCATACGTGCGAATTACAAATTCGATCGCAGATCGGCGCTGCATTTCGGAGTCAGGTATTATTGGGACGATTGGGATGTGAGATCGTTTACCACATCCTTGTCTTTCCAGCAACATCTGAATGATATCGCCACCGTTGCTCTCGGCTTTCGCAACTATATTCAATCCCGGGCTTCTTTTTTTAAGGAGACCTACACGTTTGCGGAAGAGTTCATG
>JBHHWX010000806.1:0-2347 GCA_046756745.1 bacterium
TAAAAGCCCAAATCGCTCAGCTATGCTTCCGTGATAAAGAAGTTGAGCGCCCTGGCGGATTTTTCGAAATTGTCGCGACGATTTTTTCTTAAAAATTCGGCCATCTGCGGAATTGAGGATCAAAGAGATTTTGTCAGGACGAATCCCCCTGTTGATTAATTTGTGACGAAAGCCAAGACTGGTTGTAATCACACTATCAGCGAAACGGCAGGACATTTTTTCAGCGAACCTGACGATGGATATCACTGGCGGTGAAGCCCGGCCCGGCCATTTTGTTTCAAACAACTCAACCGATAGATCGTGTAAATCTAAAATGATCGGAATGCGCAAAATTTTCTGAACGATCCCGACAAAAACAAGATAGTCCGGCATATTATGGATGTGCAAGAGTTGATATCGATTTCTCAGCGTCAATTTTTGCAGCATCAGAAAAGCCGAAATCATAAAAAGAGCCGATAACCGGAGATAGGTAAGCACGCTCTCTTTGTCTCTTCCTTTTACTTTTCTATAGACGCGAACCCTGCCGAGCTGTTCGACTTTGGGTTCCGCAGGACCTCGCAAGCAAATGATGTCCACAGAAAAGCCTTCTCGGGTGAGGCATTCCGCTTGTTTCCGAATCCTGGGATCGTTTGGATAGTACGACATCGAGACCATCGCAATTTTTGTCATCCTTTTATGTCCGTCCTGGGAAAAAATCATTTTTCTGGGTCTGAGCTTGTGAACTGTGCAGTGGCGGAATCCGTCCACCCGAGCGCGTTTTTGATCGCTAGGTTGCTGTAAATGAGATTTCGTGTCGCGGATGACAGAGCGTACTTGAAATCAGCTTTGCCCTGTTTTCGCAAAACCCTTTTTAAGACGTTCACAGCAAAACCAAAAAAACGGATAAACAGCGGCCGCACAAATACGGGTTTCTGGGACTGCCCGGTAACGTCCCCCCAACGAACTAACCAATCCAATGCGGACAGACTATTTGAGGGCGTCACGTTAAAGATCACATCGTTTTGACCGTTTTGCACCCATTTCAAAATGGCCTGGCACACGTCCTGAACGTGAATATAAGGCATCTGATTGCGACCGTGACCGAGACCGACAGCGTAAGTCGCACCAAACACTCTCACTCGTTTTTTAGCGGGTCCCCTGTTTGCGTCAAAAATTGGACCCGGGCGAAAAATCGCCAGTTTTGTATGTTTTTTTTCCAGCGTCAAAAGCCGGTTCTCAACCGCTCTCTTTTCAGAGGGATACGCGAAATCCAGCTCATCTGTGTGAACGAGTTGAGCGCTTTCGCTAATGACTGAGTCGGTTTGACGCTTCATTCCATAGACAGCGACAGAACTCAGAAACACAAAACGTTCTACCTCGTTTCGAACACTTTCTTCCAGAAGCAGTTGAGCTCCTCTCTCATTCAAAGATGGCGATTTCGCGGAAGAACGCGAAGGGGCCCAGGCGCTGTGCACTACGATCCGGATGCCGGCCGTGGCCTGCCGGATCGTCTCGACATCATGAATCCCCCCCCAAACGACTTCATGAGCTTCGAGGAGAAACTCTCGTTTGGGTACGGTCCGCCGGTGTAGGAGGACGCGCACAGAATAGCCGTGTTTTTTAAAAGCTCGGGCTAAATACCGGCCGACAAAACCGGAATAGCCGGTTAACAATACTTTCATTCGCGAGCCTCGAGTTCAAAATTTTCCCCGGTTTGCTGAGGTTGGGACTCGAGTTTGGGTAACAAGCCGTCAACAGGGAGCTCATTCCAGGCGTGTTCCAGAAGTTGTGTCACCCGTAGAGCGGTTTCCCGGGTAACCAGCAGGTGTTCTTCGCCGCGAATGGTTTGGTAAAAGTTGTGCACAATTTTAAAAATTCCGGGATCTCGCCGGAGTTTTCCGGTCGCGACCTGAACGATGTTTCGAAAGGTGCCGGAGATGAGCTGGCAGCCCTGGTTGAGCCCAGAAACGGTTTTTTTAATGAAATTGTACGGCCCGCGACCCGTGTTGGTCTGGAGCACCTGTCTTCCCAGATCGAGCATCATTGAGCCATTTTCGAGAAGAAAAACAGCCCGTCTTTCCGCGTTGCCGTGTCCCATGGACAACGTAAAAGAGCCAACTTGATCGCGACTCTTAACCATGATGTGCAAAATATCGGGACAATCATTTGGGAGGATATGGCGACAGGCCCACGAAACCTCCTGCGCTTCAACCGGCTCCAGAGCCCGCAGAATGAGGCTGGCCGGATGATCCGCCATATTTTGTAGAACGCCTCCTTTGAGAGTATACGCCCAATGTTTGGGATCTCAAGGAAGTCAAGAGGATATTTTGGATGGATTATGAGGATGGTTGCCGGGCATTTTTCAAGC
>JBHHWX010000807.1:0-2347 GCA_046756745.1 bacterium
AATCAAATATGGGTTTTTTGAGATGTTGTAGCCGAAATTTTGAGGCGACATTGAGCTTCTCCCTGTGTTTATTCGTCCCATGAGGTTTTTTTCTAGTTTTAATATCGACTGATACCAAATTGACTTGCTAGTTTTCTGTCAATTTTTCTTTTTTTTGAAAAAAAATACAACTGCGCTGTTAGGAAAGAGGTTTTGCGGAGGTCATCGTCTCTTTTGGGGGGGCTAGCCAGACGCTAGCTCGACAGCCAGACGGGAAACTCGCTCAAAGGTCCGGCCGTCATTTTTGAAGTTTATCTCATAGGTTCTTCTCCCAACACTGGCGGGAACCCCAATATGTAGTGTTAAGTAAGATCGTTCGTTTACCCATATGAAAGGACGATCATGGATTACAAATTGCTTGAACAGTTGTTAAACCTACCCCGTATTCAGGTTGATGATTTTCAGTCAACAGAGAAAGAGATTGTGATAACCGTTAGCGTACGTTTCAATGAGCACCGCTGTCCGAAGTGTGGCCGAGCATTCGCCACAGCAAGTGAAATTACCGAACAGAAGGTTCGTGATTTGCCGGTTTTCGGCAAGACTTGTTATTTGCTTATCCGCAAAGGTCGTCTTCATTGTCCCTGTTCTTTCAGAGGTTTTGAAGAAGTAGATTTTATCGACAAAAACCAACGACAGACAAAGCGTTTTGATGAATTCTTATTCATGCTTTGTGACCGGATGACCCTCATGGATGCCTCTTTGTTGATGCGCGTCAATTGGAAAAGAGCGCACAAGATTGATAAAAGGACACTCAGGAAACTGAAACAGGAAAAAGAGTTACCTCCATTAAGTGTCATTGGAGTTGATGAAATCTCTTTTGAAAAGTACCATAAATATTTCACCATTATTTATGACCTGAGTACTAAAACCGGCGTCCTTCATGTTTGTGAAGGAAGAAGCAAAGAAAGTCTGGATGAATTCTTCTTACAACTTTCAGAAAAACAAAGACAAAGCATCAAAGCTATTTGTATGGATATGTGGGACCCGTATATCAAAAGTGTCCACGAGTCAGTACCACATGCTACGATTATCTTCGACCGGTTCCATCTCAAGAAACATCTTAATGACTGCATAGATGAGTTGAGACGGTCAATCGCAAGAGAGCAGGGTCTTTCAAAGCAAGAGAGAAAAATCCTAAAAAACAAGCGATGGGTTCTGTTGAAAAATCAACGAAATCATACACGAAAAGACCAACTGGCTCTTGAGGCTCTTAAGAGAATCAATGTTGGGATGCTCACAAGTAGAAATGATTTTGGCTTCACGGATAAAGCGTTTCTTACGATCGTCGTTCAGTGCGAGATAGAATGGGAAAAACTTTAGCGCAACGATGCGATCCAGATTAACGTCCTTGGCTTTGTAGACCGCGCCCATACCGCCTTCGCCAACGAGTTCCAGTATTTGATAATGAGAGACTCTTTTACCTATCATATTCAGTCTGCTCCCCAATTCAACCCGAACTATTCACTCAAGACTTTCGGCAATCTTGAGGCTGGAAAAGTGATTAAAATGTTTTTCGTTAAGGGTTACAAAAGGCAGGTCGTTTGCGATTGCAATGCTTGCGATAAATAAGTCACGAACAAACTTGTGTCGAATATTACTTTGGTAGCTGCCATGAATTGATAACCTCAGAAGCGACCTTAACGTTTTTTTCAAACTCCTCGTCTAAAATGAGATCTTTGGTACGCTGATAATATTGTTCCAGCCACTTCCTTTGTAATATAAGGTGTCCTTCACAAAAATCAAACGGATTTTGGCTATGCCGATTGCTGCACTTGTTCTGGCTTTGGATTCGATCTTTTTTTCTTTATCGTTTAGCCTGTCTCGCAAAAACCAGCTTCGCGATGACGCCGGAAAGCTGCTCGATCGGCCGCATCAATTCGCCAGCACAAAATCCACAATGCGCTCATCTTTGTCAACCCGCGCGACCCGCACCCTTACGCTATCCCCCAGGCGATAAGTTTTTTGTGCGCGTTGACCAACTAACCGGTGGTTCTTTTCGTCGTGGAAATAGTAATCATCTTCGAGGTCAGAAATATGCACCAATCCCTCAACGAGGATGTCTTTGATCGCAACAAAGATGCCAAACGGCACAACGCCCGAGATGATTCCTTCGAACTCATCGCCAATGTGGCGTTGCATATACTCTACTTTCTTTAGCTTTATCGATTCGCGCTCCGCTTCAAGTGCGACAACTTCCCGTTCCGAGGAAATTTTAGCGATAGTCTCCAGCCGCTTTATTTTAGCTTTTACGAGTTGAAAATCAAATGGCCGCTGATACTCTTTCAGGAGGCGGTGGACGGCCAAAACC
>JBHHWX010000808.1:0-2336 GCA_046756745.1 bacterium
GATCCGGGACGAGAGGACTTCACAACAGCCAATACCCCGGTCGTCGTTGGCGGTATTACCGAGAAATGTACCATGCTGGCGATGTTAACCAGCAAGCAGATAATCTCTCATGTTGTTAAAGTCTCGTCGCCGAAAACAGCCGAAATGGTCAAGCTTTTGGAAAACATTTTCCGCAGCGTCAATATTGCACTGGTGAATGAATTAGCCCAGCTTTGTGAACGTATTGGCGACCTCGATGTGTGGGAGGTCGTACAAGCGGCGGCGACCAAACCTTTCGGTTTTATGCCGTTCTTTCCCGGACCCGGAATCGGCGGGCACTGTATTTTGGTCGACCCGTATTACTTGTCGTGGAAGGCCAAGGAATACGACTTCCACAGTGATTTTATCGAGCTGGCCGCGCGCACAAATGAGAACATGCCCTACTATGTTCTCGACCTCATCGTGCGTTCGTTGAGCATCAACGGCTCGGCTCTGACCACAGCAAGCTACTTATTTTTAGGTGTTGCCTTCAAAAAAGATGTAGACGACACCCGTAATTCACCGGCCCTGAAAATCATGCAATTGTTGCTGCAGCGAGGCGCAAAAAACGTCGCGTACAACGACCCCTTCGTGGATCAACTCCAACTCAACGGCTTATCGTTGTCTTCACAACAATTGACCGACGAGCTTATCGCTTCCAAAGATTGTGTCGTCATCACCACCAATCACAGCGAATACGACATCAACAATGTGGTGAAAAACGCGAAATTAGTGGTGGACACGAGAAATGCGACAAAAGATGTGAGTCAGGGTCGAAATAAGATCATAAGATTAGGATGCGGAACGTAGTCTTTTCCGCCTCAGGAATTCTCAGGAAAGCCTAACGCGGCGAAGCCGCAAAATGAATGGAACACGGATTTAACGGATAGAACGGATTGTCACGGATTTGGTTTTGGAAGACTGCCCTAATTTACGAATTATTCAGGTTAGCACAAAAAATGATGGGTGCACGTCTCACATCTTTTCTCATTTTGCTCTCTTGCTTTCTGCTTTTTTTTCAAAATGCTTCGGCGCAGCGGATCGACAAACGCCTGAAGAAGAAAGACAAGCAGGACCTTCGAACTCCTCTTCGATCCGCTCTTGACGAAGAGCAAACGGAAGACAAAGTACAAGAAGAGCCTGTTTTCCTTCCTGCCAGAGAAATTCAGGCTCTGGAAGCGGCCATTGATCCAAATTTGTATGTTGTGGGTCCCGGGGATATTTTTATCATCAACATCTGGTCGGCGATGGAATCCATCTTCAATCTGACCGTCAGTCCGGAGGGGCAGTTGATTATCCCCACGATTGGCACGATTGCTGTAGACGGCAAAACGCTGGCCGAAGTCCAAAAGTTAGTACAGCAAGCCGGCGCTAAAAAATATCTCAAAACCCGCATCAGCGTCAACCTTTTTAAACTGAGAACATTTCGAGTCCATGTCACGGGCCAAGTTTTGAATCCCGGACTTTATGTGGGCACCGCTGTGGCGCGCGTTTCGGACATTATTTTCGAAGCTCAAGGGCTGACTACTTGGGCTTCCGAAAGAGCCATCCAAGTACGGCACCGGGACGGCACATCGGACAGCGTTGATCTTTACGCTTACAGCAAACTCGGCAATGTCGATGCCAATATCTATCTGCGCGACGGCGACGTCATTTACGTGCCGCCGATTCGATTTGCCCAAGCGACGGTGCGGTTGGAGGGCATGGTAAACGACCCGGGGATGTACCAACTGCAGGAGCACGAAACCCTGCACGATTTCTTGCTGCGCACGGACGCATTCAACAAAAAGGCCGATATGAGTACGGCTTACATCGAGCGCAAAACCAACGCCAACGGCGGGCTTGAAACCATCCCGATTTTTCCTTATCTTAAAAAACAGAGTAACGGGCTTTCTGAGATGTTTTTGCAAGACGGCGATGTGATCATGGTGCCGCAGCGGATGGAAGAAGTGTATGTCGTCGGCGCGGTGCGAGTTTCCGGGCCGTACGCCTATTATCCCAACCTGAAGGCCCTGGATTACGTTGGATTTGCCGGCAGCACGGACCGGGCTGCAAAATTATCAAAAATCAGAGTCATCCGCAAACAAGGAGGGCAGGAATTCAGGGGCATGGATATTCCGATCAAACCCGGCGACACCGTTTTCGTTCCGCACCGGGTGGATTTTGGCTTACGAGAGGTCACAACGATTATCAGTACCATCACGGGCATCCTCATCACCATGAAAGCCGTGGGAGTTTTTGATTAATGCAAAGAAATATAAGGTTATAGGGTATAAGGAAATAGGGAAATTAGCTATGAACCATTCCTTATACCTTAT
>JBHHWX010000809.1:0-2326 GCA_046756745.1 bacterium
GGTCGTGTTTCGCAGATTTTGCCCATATCAATCCTATTTCCGGTTATTTCTTGGCATAATTTAGTCAATTCCAAAAGAGAAATACTTATTTCATTTCCCCCACCTACGTTATAAACAAGTAACATCTCAAAAAGTTATGGTAGTAATTAAAAAAAATGAAAAAAAAGCTGGACAAAAGGTTTTTATTCTGATATGTACATGATGCATGAGAGTACATTTAATTCCACCGCCAATTCCTACAGACGAGAAATCACCTTTAGTTCTCCAATTATCAGCTTTTATCGAACAGCAAGCAGCCATTATTCGACAGATGGCCGAAGAGATCCAACTACTGAAAGACGAAATTGCACGACTGAAAAATCAGCCTCCCAGACCGAAGATTCAGCCCAGCAGTTTAGAAAAAAAGAAAAAACGCAAATCAAAATCTTTTAAGGGCAAGCGCCCCGGCTCCCAGAAAAGGCCCAAGACAGCTGAATTGAATATTCACAAAACAAAACCCATTGAGCCTGAAAAGATTCCGGCTGGATCTGAATTCAGATACTACAAGGATTTTGTTGTTCAAGACATCATCATAAAAGCTTGCAATACGCGTTTTCGTCTCAAGGTTTATGAAACACCTGATGGCGGTTATGTCAGCGGCCAACTACCGGCGCATTTAAACGGAAAGCATTTTGGTCCAACGCTGATAAGATTTATCCTCTATCAATATCATCACTGTCATGTTACCCAGCCTCTATTGCTGGAGCAGCTGCAAGAGCTTGACGTTGATATTTCCACCGGCCAGCTCAACAATATATTAATTGAAAACAAAGCTCTTTTTCATAAGGAAAAAGATCGTATTTTAGCCGTTGGCCTTGAGGTGTCCTCCTATATCAATGTTGATGATACAGGAGCCCGGCATAAAGGCAAAAATGGCTATTGCACCCACATCGGTAATGAATACTTTTCCTGGTTCGAAAGCACCGAAAGCAAAAGTCGAATCAATTTCTTAAAGCTTATGCGTGCTGGCCATTCTGATTTTACTATCAATATGGATGCCATTTGCTATATGCAATTCAATAAACTGCCCCAAAAAGCCCTTAAGCCGATCATCGAAAATCGCACCGCGATATTTGTCAATGACTGCCAATGGAGCGATTTTCTATCCGAAAACGGTATTGTCAAAGATCGACATGTACAAATCGCCACTGAAGGCGTACTGATCGGCAGCATCATTGAACATGGTATCTCAAAGCACCTGGTTATCGTAAGCGATGATGCCGGTCAGTTTAATGTGCTTTTGCATGCGCTTTGTTGGATCCATGCCAACCGGGCGATCGACAAAATTATTCCGTTTACCGATCAGGCTAAAAAAGATCTGAATTCTGTAAAAGACCAAGTATGGCTGCTGTATAAAGGGCTAAAACAATACAAAGAAAATCCCAAAGCCGCCAGTAAAAAGCGCTTGGAGCAGATGTTTGACGACATATTTACGCAAAAAACCTCCAGTGCCACATTAAACGCTGCTCTCAAGCGGATTTATAGCAACAAATCCGAGTTGTTGCTGGTTTTGGAACGTCCGGATATCCCTTTGCACAACAATGGTGCTGAAAACGCTATCCGGGAATATGTCAAAAAACGAAGAATCAGTGGCAGTACCCGTAGTGAGTCCGGTCGACAGTGTCGAGACACCTTTACGAGTTTGAAAAAAACCTGCCGTAAATTGGGTGTATCGTTTTGGCAATACCTCAAAGACCGGATCGAAAATACCGGACTTATCCCTGATCTGTCAGATCTGATTCGACAGTGTGCTTTGAAGCCAGGATAATATTTTCTTCTCTCCATCCTCCCAAATAAGTACTAAATAACTTTGAAGACCACTATGAAGTGATAGCGGTATCTTGTTTACTACCAGAGTTTATTGAGATATTACAAAGATACCAACTACCTTCCCTATTGTACGGTTTACAGCCGCCATACCCATACGGCCAAACTTACCGAATTGGAGATCACAAGAAATAAAAGTATTGCGAAAGTTCGATATAGGGTTGAGCAGTATTTTGGAATCAGTCATCTTCATGACGGCGCCAACAGGGCTCGGTTTACCACGATTGCTAAAAACAAAGTTGATTGCTGGTGTCGTCAAGTTTACCCCGTTTAATTCCGAAGGACTATTTAACTGGGGCAGCATTCAATATAACCCGGGGACTGAAAATCTTACGGTTGGCCACCGTATAGGGGGTGAGCCCAGTACGATCTCCCGGACCTACGGGCCATGGGTGCGCCCGGAAGGGAAAAACCGGGTTGGGACACCTCAAAACAGGCAGATTTAGGGTGAAAATCTGCC
>JBHHWX010000810.1:0-2324 GCA_046756745.1 bacterium
TTGATTTATGAGTACGAGAGACTGAACCTTGTTTCGTCCACGATTCAGGTTGCTCATAATTTTCTCCTTGGTGCTGGTGCGTGTGGGGTTGTCTGGGGGCAAAAAGCGCAGACCGGGCAGGAGTTCTCTGATGTTGGGCATGACCTTACGACCGAGATCCACGAGATCCGGGGTGTTAAGAAAATCGTGCCGGATATTACAACTCCCGAGGACTATGGTTTGGTCAATGTGTTTAGTGCGGCTATTGCAGACTAAATTGGAAAGAAAGGAGTTGGCTAATGGCTAATACAGTGGTAGGGTTTGACGGGAATAGCCCGCCTAAACTTTTGGAAGTCATCGGCTCGTTTCCGTCCGCCTCGGTAATCAAGGTAACAATTTCAGGGACTACGACAAGTGAGGATGTTGTGATTCCTTCGCTATCGACCATTCGTGGGGCGGTAGTGACGGTTCTTGACAGCGGCAATAATGTTGCAACATCCGATATTGACGTAACCTGGAGTGGAAATACATTGACTCTGGCTGACGGTGCGAGTTTTAACCTGGATGCTTCCGGGCACGCGATTTACGCGGTTGTCTGGGGTAGCGCGAGAACATAAGGAGAAAGGTAATGGCAAGCAACTATACTGAGTTCTATATGCAACTCATTAACGGGAGAACAGGGAAGCCGGTAGATGATGATTCTGGCGTTTTCAATGTTCTTAATGCGGGGCTGCCTACCGAAGCTACCATTTTCAGCGATGAGCGTGGTACATCGGGAAGCAATCCTGGAACAATGACAAATGGAGTAATCCAGTTCTGGATTGACTCCGCAACAACGAGTGTTGATATCTCGGTAATGACATCCACCGGATATGCGTTCTTTCTCGACGGGATCACATTGAGCGATCACAGGATTGTTCTCTGGCCCGAAGGACGAACGCAGCGCCTGGTGGTTCCGTTTACGGCGACAACCTCGGAAACCGATACAGGGTTTGATTTCCCGGCGAATTGCGTTATCCGGGACGTGTATCAGGACACCGTAACCGTTGATGCGACGGAAACCATTGATGTCGGGTTGCTGAGTTCTGAAACCGGCGGTGACGCAAACGGGTTTTTAGCTTTGTCGTCGGTTGCGACAGCGGGACTTGTGACCGGTCAAGCCACGGTAAACAACGGCTCGACCAGTGATTATTTTGACTCTGGAACCTATGGGGTCTTAATGGCATCACAGATCAATGGGTCGGATGCCGCTGCGACATCAGGCGGCCAGATCAGGAAGTTCTATAAGACAGACGGAGTGGCAAAAAGTCTGACTTATACTGGTTCCGCTGGTTCGGATACTGCCGCAGGGTACATCTTTGTTGAGTATGATGCACCCATTTATTAACAAGTAATTTGGCTGGGGGGCGAAAGCCCCCGACCAAACTATTCCGCCATAAGCAGGTTATGGGAGATGGGCGATCAAAGCGACGATAGAGTCATAACGACCTTAAAATGGTTTTTGATGATCCTCATCGTGTTGCTTGGGATTCTTGTAGCCATTGATGCGCACTGCAAGGAACTTCCTTTGATCGTTCCGATAGATGAGTTATCCGACCACGACTATGAGCGAGTTGCTGTAGAGGGTTGGGTGCGTTCTATTGAGCAGAAGCAGGGTATCCGTGGCGGGAATTTTTTGGAAATCATTGTCGGGGATGGTGATGCGATCGTAACTGTTTTTGTGGTTCATCGGGTTTTTATTGAGGATGCGCCTGTTATCGTCTTAGGTGAGTACCATAAGCAGGGCAGGTTCGGGGCTTTCTTGGCCGAGAATTATATCGTGGCAGAATATGTGGAAAGGGTGTGGGATGACCGAGCCGGATTCTGGTGAAATCGCTGATGAAATTATCAGCAAGTTGAAGGAGCGCGATCAGGAAGCCAGGGAACCTGTTGACCCGGTATCAAAGGGCGAGATGTACAAGGCCATGGGGACGTTCACGGGCGCGAATGTTTTAATTATTTTGCTGGGTTTTGGCGGTATGTTTGCTATCCACTCTCAACAACCACATCATGGGGCAGTTGCTGAGAATCGGTATATTTTAGATTTAAAACAGATTCAGGCTGGCATTGTATCAAATAGGTCTCACATAGAGGAAAACGCTAAAGCTTACTTTGAGATAAGCCAGAAATTAAATATCCTTGAGGATAATGTTCGTAGGCTGGTAGATTTAGCAGAAAATGAATAACTTGACAAAGAGAAAAATATACTACCGAAAGGGCTACAAGTATCAGGTCTCTCGCCCATTTTATGTCAAGACCGGGATCATTCCGGCTTTCCCCGTTGAATCCTTATGGTTCAGGCTGGA
>JBHHWX010000811.1:0-2320 GCA_046756745.1 bacterium
CGCTTGATAGCACATGAGCACGCCGTTGTTTTTGCAACTGTAGATATAGTCACCGTAAACCAGCGGGGTTTGCATGTAAGCGCGATTTCTCGGGGCGCTCCAGGCGATGTATTCATTTGCAGTGGCGCCGTCAGCAAGTGTAATGTCGCCGCGGGCGTCAAGCCGGATGGCGTACAATGGACCACGTCCACCATGGGCGTTGGCAATAAACACGAAGTCGTGCGCCACAATTGGCGTAGGAACCGGGATATCGCCGCCGCCGCTGAGCTTCCACAGCTCTTTGCCGGTGTGCAAATCGTATCCTCCCATGTGCCGCCAGCCATTCACAATGATTTGAGAGCGCTCAGCGCCGATATGCACCGCCGGCGCTCCCCAGGTCGGGACTTCGTTGCGTGGCGTGCGCCAAACCTCAGCGCCATCTTTGATGTCGAACGCGGCGACGAAAGAGTCCTTTTGCACGTCGCATTGCACGATAACCCAATCTTTGTAAATGACCGGCGAACTTGCAAACCCCCATTGCGCTTCCGGGACCCGAAAGTATCCGGCGTCCAACAGACCCAGATCCTTTCGCCACATCTCGTTTCCGTCCAGGTCGTAACAAAACAACCCCTCGGAGCCCAAAAATGTCACCAGGTAACGGCCATCGGTCGCCGGAGTCGAGTTGGCATGAGTGGCTTTTGTATGCCGTTTCACTCGCGGCACCGCTTTCAGCGCGCTCTTTTCCCACAACAGCTTACCGCTGTTTTTATTCAAGCAGAAGATTTTCCACACGTGTTCGCTATCATCGTTTACCGGATCGATATTGCCGTAAAGTCCGACTTTCAAAGTGGGATCGGCTTTGCCACTGATGGCCGTGGTTATGAAGAGGCGATCGCCCCAAATGACCGGGCTGGAATGCCCCAGACCGGTGACGGCTGTTGTCCATTTGATGTTTTTGTTTTCTTCAGCATTCCAGGAGACCGGCGTGGTGTACCCTTCAACAATTCCGCTTGCCTGCGGCCCACGAAACATGGGCCAGTTTTGGCTGTCGGATTCTCCGGAGAGCACAGAAATCACGGTCCATTGAACAGTTATGAATACAATAAATAATCTGAACTTTTGAATCATCTGCTTTTCTCCCAAAGTTTAAAATGGCGGGATCCCTACTCTTGAACTTTGTCCGTGAAGACCCCTTCGTATTCTTCAATGACGTTTAATTTCACATCATCAACTCCGAACTCGTCATAAGGATTTTCCAGGCGCTCCTGGATGTTATCCAAACTCACCAGCACCAAGCTGTAAAAAGCAGCCACGATGAAACCGACTACGGGGAAAGACTGTTTGGATAAATGGGCAAAGTAGGGGGCAAACAGCACCGGAAATGAATTGAGAAAGACTTGACTGTACGCTCTGAGTGCAGTGGGAGTGCGGTAAAGAGAAATATTGCGCATCCGTTCAAAGTCGATCATCATCGTACGTAAGTATTGGTTGGCACGGGAAACTTCATTGGCCGGAACTCCGGCTTGCCGTAATTTCTCTATCGAACCCGAGATTTCGGAAAACAGCCGGTACACGCCATGGAAATTTCCCTTTTTATTCATGCCGGAAGCTAAACAGGTACGGACTTCTGCAATCAATCCATTGATTAACTTTTTTATACGATCCACATGGGGCTCACTTTCTTGTGATACCCAGTCCCGGTGAGCATAATATAACGCTACACAGTGGGCCTTGACCGAAGCAAAATATTTCAAAGCCTCTTCCCGGCGACGATAAGCCGCATTGATAGAAAATACAATCGGAAAAACAATAGCGATGCCGATGAGCGTAGTTGGTAAATTCGCAGTCACGTCATATCGTAAACAAAAATAAGTCGTGACAAATGACAGAATAATGACAATTCCGGTCTGGTAGCTTTGGAGCCTCAAAAAACTTTTAATGATCTGCATAGGTCCCCTCAAGATTAATCAAACTTTATCTCCAACGGATAGAAAAACCCAACGGATTTTATCGTTATGAGGTGTCATTGAATTTACAAAAAAACAGGGATGAATAATCTTATTAAGATAAAGAAACTGTTAACGAAAAGCAACACGAATGAGCCGGTGTTCAAGCTTTAGCGTGGTGGGGTTGGTGAAGGAGAAAAAAACACGCTGAAGCATGAACACCGATGGGAGCGGGGCCGGTGTTCAAGCTTTAGCTTGTTGGGGTTGGTGAAGGAGAAAAAAAACACGCTGAAGCGTGAACACCGATGGAGCCGGGCCGGTGTTCAAGCTTTAGCTTGTTAGGGTTGGTGAAGGAGAAAAAAAAACACGCTGAAGCGTGAACACCGATGGAGCGG
>JBHHWX010000812.1:0-2318 GCA_046756745.1 bacterium
GGTATTATTTTTATGTAGTGTGTTTAGATGCGTGTTGTATTGGCGATCTTGGCCAAAATGGATCCCTGTATCGGGTATCCACAATTTACAAGTACCGGAAGGATCATGATGCCATTTCTTAATAAACCGAAATTACTTACCGCTTAAAAAATAACCTTCGTCGCCGGGACGTTTCCCATCGATTGATAAGACTTTTACGCTTGCGTCGACAAGTGTTGCATCGATAAAACCAATTGCCGTGGGAATTTGATTCACAAAACGCTTGATAGCCTTATTCGAGCTAAGCGTTTTTGGAAAGGCCGATATCTCCCCTTTTAATATTTTGGTGAGCCAGTATCTTTTGAGTTCGTTCGGACGCATTCTAAATACCTTTTTTACGAAGATTTCTTTTTCGATACTCCCTGATTCTTGCATGACCAGATAGACCTTTTTATTTTCGTCCCATCTTTGTTTTTCCTGTTTGAAGATGCGTGATAATTCGCGAGCCGTGACCGAATCTGTCTTATTGTCTAAGTGGACAATAATGGCTATGTCCAGGGCATAGACCACCGCTGGAAATAGTAGAAATAATATGCTAATCAAGATAAGGAAAAAGTGTCTCTTCATCATGGGAGATTCGATTTAATTTAGAAGGTGAAAGCTTGCTATAGTCTAGAAATTGTTTAAGCCATGATAAAAGGCGATACTATTTCTTGCCAAGTCAGTGTGCATGCTGGTCACTGGTCAACCCCAAGAAAGGAGTATTTGCCATGAAGAAGCTAGGTACAAAAAAGACCCAAATCATCAAAGGAAAGACCTTAATTGCCACTGTCGATATCAGTAAGTCTAAGCATATGGGATATTGCAGAGCCCCTGATGGATCTGAAGTAAAACCTTTTGAGTTTTTAAATAACCGTCGTGGCTTCGATCGGTTTTGGAAGCAGATTTCTAAGGCGATGAAAACCGCACATATAAAAGACGTGGTTTTCGGTTTTGAATCGACCGGTCCTTATGCAGAACCTTTGATTCATTATTTACGAAAAAAGCCTGTCCGTCTGGTCCAGGTCAATCCGATGCATACCAAGCGTGTTAAAGAGCTTCAAGGGAATTCACCGAATAAAACGGATCGGAAAGATCCGAAGGTGATCGCAGATATCATTGAGCTGGGTCATGCCCTCACCTTGGTCATTCCCGAAGGCCCTGCGGCCGAGCTTCGCCGATTGACACAAGCCAGAGACAGGAGCATGAAGAGACGGACTGCCCTCTATAATCAGCTTCAACATATTGTCTGTTTGGTCTTTCCTGAATTTTTCCATGTCATCAAGAACATCAAGACAAAAACCGCGAAATACTTAATCAGACACACGCCAACACCCCAGGATCTTTTGGATGTTGATTTCGAATCGATGGTCAACACGATCAGAAAGGTCAGTTATGGAAAGATCGGCCCCAAACGTATTGAGGCTCTATATGCTGGCGCTAAAAACACCATAGGTATCCATGAAGGACGAGACAGCATGGTCTTTGAGATCGAGAATATATTACAAATGATCGAAGTATCGGAATCCTTTATTAAGGCACTAGAGAAAAAGATGCCTGATCACCTCCATGAGATTCCATACAGCAAAGTCATACTTTCGATTAAAGGAATCGGAGAGGTCACAGCTGCAGGTCTGATAGGTGAAGTGGGAGATTTTAGGCAGTTTAAAACGATATCGGAGATCACGAAACTGGCCGGCTTGGACCTCTTTGAAATCAGTTCCGGATTACATCAAGGCAATCGTCGCATCTCTAAGAGGGGACGCCCCTTATTGAGAAAGCTTTTGTATGGTACAGCGGTCCATATGGTGAGTCCTGTTGGCATCATGCGCCAGACCTATCAGAGCCACCTTGATCGGGGGATGATAAAAAAGAAAGCCTTGATTGCGATTACCAGAAAACTTCTCAGACTCATCTTCGCTCTTGTGAGAAATCAAAGTGAATACGTCCATGGATATACTAAAACGAAAAAAATGTTGAAGGAGGCGGCTTAGACTCGTGAATTTATTTTAGTGCGCTGGTGGAGAGATTACCAAATTCATCATAAAGGCGACCCTGTCGACCTTCGGTATAAGCTTCTGTAACTCTCCACCTGCACCAAAGCCCGAATGAAGCAAGGTTAGAGCTCTGTTGAGACTCTCAAATGACCAGAGTTGGGCAAGGTGCAAACCCTAAGAATAGATTGCAAGACAGCTAATATGAAAATGAAAATTTAAAATAAAAAAACCTTTACTACAGTCAACCACATGAATTTGAGAATTTTTAGAGTTTGAGATTTTGTTAAATCTTAGATGAAATGG
>JBHHWX010000813.1:0-2314 GCA_046756745.1 bacterium
CTTTGTTTTGCCAGAATTGCTTTATGCCGCGGGCCGCAGATGAGATATTACCTCGCTCCAAAGCCGTACTCAAGCTATCATATTCATTGCCATCAAGAAACGGGGAAATAGCCAATAATTCTTGAGCAACGACGTCCTCATACTTCCGCAGGCTATCACCGGAAAAGCCTCTGAGATACAGTTCACAGGCTGTCCCGTAGTACTTCTCCGCTTTCCGTTCAGTGGCTAATTCAATGAAAGCGACGCTTATTCTCGGATCCGTTAACCCCTTCTTTTCCAAAGCAATCGATCCGGCCCACCAGGTATTGAGAGCCTGCTCCCACTCACCTTTGGCCCGGAGCTCAAGACCCTTGTCATAGAAGTCCTTTTGAGACTTCTCTTTAAACGCGCTACCCTGGGTTATCATCAAGGCAAGCAGGATTCTGGATACTATGACTAAGGACTCCATGATGTCACCCTCCTCCTTAAACTCAAAAATACCGAACTAAGATAAGAAGAACTATTTATTAAGACAAGTTTTTTTAAACGGAACTGATGGAACTGCTCATATTATTTTTGGAGTTTTATAAGTAACTCCGGCAGCAGACACAGCCAAAATGTTCCCGCAGAATCGACCGCTCTAATCCGACCCCTCCCCGATACAATACAAATGCGTCCCGGTACGAATGAAAAGCTGCGATCCGGAAACCGCCGGTGACGCCAGCGTATAGCTTTTGTCGAGGTCATTAGTTGCCAGCAGCTTGAATTCCGCACCGGCTGCCAGCACGGTGGTAATCGCTTGCTCGTTGGTAATGTAGAGCTTGCCGTCGGCCAATACCGGAGAAGCGCTCACGATGCCCGGCGCGGTGCGCTCCGGGCCCCAAATAACTGTGCCGGTCTTAGCGTCCAGAGAGATGATCATCCCACGATCATCGACCATATAAAGAGTCTTGCCGTCGCATACCGGCGTGGGCACATCCGTAGCGGCCGGGCCTTCCCATTTCCAGATTAGGTTTCCGGTGACATCTCCGGCTCCACCGGCGCGCAAGGCAAGCAGCGGCTTTTTGCGGGTGGGTGCGTAGATCATCCCGTCAACGACGATGGGGGAGGCGACCACCCGGTAGTTGCGCCTTTTCTCCGGGTTCAATCCCGAAGCGCGCCACATTTCTTTGCCGGTTTCCGGGTCGTGCCCGGTGACATAATCCGCGCCGGAAATGACGATTTGCGTCTTGCCGTCGTATTCGAGCAGGGCGGGAGTGGTGTAGGCGTCCGGGGATTCCATGACGGCGTCCGTAGGCCGTTCCACGCGCCAAAGCTCTTTACCCGTCAGAGCATTGAACGCCACAATGTATGGAGGATCGTCGGTTTTGTATCCCTGCAAAACTTCGAGAATAAGTTTGCCGTCGTAAAGCAACGGCGAGGAGGCGTAGCCCCAATTCAGGCCGAAGTTCCCGTAATCGCGTTGAAGATTTCTCTGCCAGATTTGCTTACCCTGTAGGTCAAACGCGGTCACAGCGCCCGTGCCGGTAACGACCCACACCTGTCGACCGTCGGTGACCGGTGAGGGCGATGCACTGTTCCCTTTGCGATGAAGTTGGTTGCCTTCATCCAACTCGCGCTGCCAAAGAAGGGTGCCCTGTTTCTTAGACAGGCACATCAAAAGCAGCTTCGAGCCTCCCGGATCACGCCTGACCCGACGGCGTCTCCCCGGTCGCCGGCCTTGGTCTTGAGTCGGTGGTGGTTCTTCCGTCGCTGTCGCCGGTTTGACTTCGGCTTTCGTGGGTGAAGTGACGAAAATACGATCGTCCCAAATGATAGGCGTAGCGGCGCTCCAGGACGGCAGGGACGTCTTCCAGATGATGTTTTCGGTTTCACTCCAGGTGGTGGGAAGGTCTTTGGCGTTGCTGACGCCGTTTTGGTTGGGACCGCGCCACTGCGGCCAGTTATCCTGTGCGACCACGAGGCCGGTTGCGGAGAGCACAAGAAAAGCCAAGGTAAGTCT
Organism: bacterium; assembly: GCA_046756745.1. Classification (GTDB taxonomy): domain Bacteria; phylum Zhuqueibacterota; class Zhuqueibacteria; order Oceanimicrobiales; family Oceanimicrobiaceae; genus JBHHWX01. The sequence goes on from JBHHWX010000813.1 coordinate 1,982, forward strand.
TGCGATTGGTCGTATCATGATTTCTCCTCTTATTTGTAAATGTTCAGCCAAGTGAATAACCTCGCAATGTTACTCAAAAAATTAGACAGGATTCACAGTACGTTTAGGTTGCAACGAATCATCAGAAGGCAAGTCGTGAGCTATCATAAAAGCTATGAAAATTTTGAAAAAGAGTCAAGCTTGACGAAAAAGTCACAAATAGAGTCCGAACAAAAACAGCTCGGTTGACAGGGGTCAAATACAGTTCTAAAGAAGAAAATCAGCTTGCTGGGACAGCAAGTCAGGCGTTCCCCATCCTCTTAGCGAAGGCGTCCCGCCGAGCGATTGGTCTGC
>JBHHWX010000814.1:0-2311 GCA_046756745.1 bacterium
TGTTAGATGAGTTGGAGATAGCGGGCAAAGTCATTACAGCGGATGCACTCTTAACCCATCTTTGTCACTTACATGAATAAAAGTCTATAATAACAACATCTTACAAGTTTTAATTCCTCGTTATGGCACTACTGTTTGTGAGTGGGTTTGATTGATTTTGTTTTTTTCGTTTTCCCCGGACACCATGACAAGCCCAGTGCACGCAAGATGCTTTGCTGTGCATTCTTCGGGTAGCTGCTTTTTCGAATATGGATCTGCTCCCTGGACGATGTTTGAAGGGTGACAGTCGTACGGGTTTGCGTGCTCATGGTGCTGCGAACGGTCGCCCAACTCTCATGGACGTCCTGCGCTTTGAGGGTGAGTCTGATCTGATGTACCAGGTTGTAGGCAAGCAGGGTGATGAAGATATGGCCTTCGACCCTGTGGGTCTTTTGGTGAAAGACCGGGCGCATCCCCAGTTCTGATTTGAGACTGCGAAACACAGACTCCAAGTCGGTTAGCAGGGTGTAGGTGCGCCAGATCTTCACTTCGCTCCACTGTGTCTGGTTGGTGCGCAGACAGTAGACGCCCGGATGATCTTTAGGGTGATTTTTGCGTTCTATGCGCTTCCAGGAAAGTGCTGTCACTTTCTCCTTTTTTTCGTCGGTCTCGGTGCTAAGTGTATAGTGTGATGCGACTCGGGCGTATTTTTGCTTGAGTCGCCCAATTTTCTGTTGGACTTTTTCTATGGTTTTAAGCCGTCTCGGTTTCTTCAAGCCTTCTGCCAGATGTTTAAGCGCCTGCTCGAAACGTTCTGAGCATTGGGAAACGATGCTCTGCTCTTTCTGCTCCTTGCGTTCAGAGTGACAGTAGAGTTCGATTTCACCATCGGCACATTCTATGCGCTGTGCGCGAACCTTGTCGTGCTCGGATGTTTTGACAAATACGGCTTGCGCAGGATCAAATTCCAGATGGCGCTTGCGGCTGACCACGATGTAGGGATAGCCTTGTTGCCGCAGCCAATCCACGTTGTCTTTTGAGGCGATACCGGCATCCATGACGATTGTGGGGCGTTTGTCCCAGGCCAGTTCACCCTGCAGCTTCTCACTGTTTTCCGTAGCTGGGGTTTCGGATAAGTCCTCAATCATCTTCTGTAGTGTCGAAGGTTCGCTGATATTGCCCGGGAAAATCCGACTTTTTCTGGAAAAACCGCTGCCGTCAAGTACCAGCGCCAGGGTGACTAAGGGACAGTCGCTACGTCTCTCTTTGGAATGGCCATAGGCGGCATGGTCGTTGTATTTGCCTGTGCCTTCGAAGAAGGTGTTGGTCAGATCATAGAGGGTGATGGTTTCCTCCAGACCAAAGATCTGTTTGTGTCGCTTGTAGAGCGTAGCTTCGATTTCATCGTGGTGTTTCCAGAGTTGATCTGAGGCGCGATAGAGAGCGGATAAGCCTAGGCTTTGGTAATCAAAGCCCACTAACTCCCCCAGGGCGCTATGCGTCTGTAGCCACTCGTGGGTGGAGAGTTCGCTGCCCGGTTGCACCATACGACCCACGATATTACCGATGGCGGCATGGCCTTGATTGCGGTTAAATCCCAGGTCATTGAGCTTCTCCACAAACTTCACCTGCTGCAATGCAGAGAGCGCCAACGCTTCCGCACCCACAGTGCGGACATCCATCAAGTCCAGCGAGTTGATGTCAACTGTTTGCAGATCTCGTCCACCAGCAAATGCTTCAGCGCCACCCGCCAGGTCTTGCTGCGGCTTAGAAAGTAATTCCGAGTTGGCATATTTATTCAGAAGACGGGCCGCCATCGCCTGCGCCTCTTGCTCAATCTCGGGTAAGGGCTCAAAAAGGGAAACCTGTCCTTGAATAATCTGCTCAATCCGCTCGGTGAGCTCCGGCCACTGCTTCCGTGGACAATCAAAGGCGCTGCCGAGATTAAGCAAAGTGCGCTGATGCACTCCCTCGGCCACCCGGTAGGTGTCGACCAGTCGATGACTGTAGTAGCTCTTGCCGTTTTCTGTGGTGCGTGTTTTGGTGCGCCGAATAAACATACGCACAGGATACCCGGCTTGGAAGGGAAATTCAATACCTTGTTAATAATTATGGCACTACTTTCGAGGAGTCGCGCGACTTAACATATAACGCATTGTTTTTATTGATATAATTTTTTTGGATGTGGCCAAATCCAGGCAAATCGGCTTGATCGAGCACCTAAAGTGACAAAGATGGGCTAAGGCAGTTTGCCTCTCATTCGCTTCCTGATGCCTAATTGCCATTGAAAGGGCGCGGCGGGTGCCGACGAAGACCGCTAGGGTTCTAGCTC
>JBHHWX010000815.1:0-2287 GCA_046756745.1 bacterium
TCAAACGCAGCGACTTTATCCCGTCTGGCATTGGTTTCCGGATGTTTGGCAATTAGAAAAGAGCAAATATCGCAGTACTCCTCAATCGAAATATCATAAGTGCCAATGCGGCGACCAAGTGCGATAATCTCCTCTTTATCCCAGGCAATCAGCGGCGACAATAATGGCAAATCGGAGGCATCATAAATGGCATGAATATTAGCCAGCGTCTGACTTGCCACCTGACCCAGTGAATCGCCCGTCACCAATGCCTGTGCCTTGATCTGCCGGGCAATCAGACCTGCCGAGCGAATCATCTGTCGTTTATAGATAATCATACGATATTCAGCCGGGACATGGGCAATGGCATGGCGCTGAAATTCTTCCAGATCAATCAGGTAGAGCTTCACTTTGCCCTGATAGCGGGATAATTGGCGGGCCAGATCCTTGATTTTGGCAAAATCGCGATTGATGGTGCTGTTGTACAAATGCACCAGCACCACTTCCATGCCACGCTTCATCATCGTGTAGGCGGCCACCGGTGAATCGATGCCACCAGAAAAGAGCACTACTCCGCGTCCTGATGAACCCAGCGGCAAGCCGCCGACACCCGTCATTTTGCGTGTATAGATATAATCGGCTCTAGCCCCTACTTCGACACGCACATCAATCTCGGGATGATCGAGATTGACAGTCAAATCCAGTTGATTTTTGAGAAAACCACCGACTTCAAAATTGAGCTTTGGCGACTGAATAGGAAAACCTTTATTGCTGCGTTTGGAGGTAACGCGAAATGGTTTCCCTGCCACATCCGGGCCGAAATCAGCCAGCACCGCCGCTTTGGCTATTTCCTGCATCGCTTCGAGTTCCAGCTCGCATTCATGCGCCACTGAGAAATTACGGATGCCGGGAATCAAAGCCAGCAGATCAAGCAGTTCATCGTCGACCATTTCCAGATCAGCCGTCATGCGGCCATGCTCACGATGGAAGCCGCCTTTCTTCAATACAGGCTGGACTACCCGCTTGATATTTTGCGCCATTTTGCGCTCGAATGTAGATCGGTTTTTGCCTTTTAAGGAAAGCTCACCGAAATGAAATAGTATCTTTGGCATGGGCCGGGAAGCTAGCCCGCACTATTCATGAATTCTACCGCGCCCTTGCTAGTGTGGTGTTCTAATTTGATTGGATATTATCAAGGGTTAATCGTGCGCGATTCACTTTTTCCAAGATTTCTTCAGCGGATTTTGTCCAGACAAACGGTTTTGGGCTTTCATTAATTTTATCAATATACTCAAGAATCTTTTGTTCCAGCGCATCTACCGAAGTAAAAATTCCTCTTTTAAGTTGCTTCTCTGTTAGTGCTCCAAAAAATCGCTCGACCAAGTTCAACCATGATGAACTGGTTGGCGTAAAATGTAGAAATACACGCTCATTATTTTTCAACCAGAGCCGTACTTTTTCATGCTTATGGGTAGCATAATTATCAACGATAATGTGGAGTTCCTTATCCTTGTCTGTTTGACCTTCAAGCTTCTTCAGGAATTTGAGAAACTCTTTGTGCGTATGTTTTTGATAACACTCACCGGTTACACTGCCCGTGGCGACATCAAGTGCTGCAAAAAGTGTGCTTGTACCGTTCCTTTTATAATCATGAGTCACAGTTCCACAGCGTCCTTTCTTTAGTGGCAGACCCGGCTGGCTACGGTCTAATGCCTGGATTGATGTCTTCTCATCAACACAAAAGACAATAGCCTTTTCTGGCGGGTTTAAATACAAGCCTACAACATCACACAACTTCTCTTCAAAATGCGGATCATTGCTAACCTTAAATGTCTTTTCCAAATGAGGTTTTAAACCAACCGACTGCCATACCCTATGAACAAAAGTGTGTGTAGTGTTCAGTGCCTCAGCCAATGTTCGGGTGGACCAATGCGTTGCATTATCCGGTTTTTCCTGTGTCGTTTTTTCAATGATCCTCTTTCGAAGTTCGGCCTGCTTTAATGTGTCTTTTCCTCCATGATTTGCGCCCCTGGGTTTATCTTTGCTAATCAACTTCAGGCCACCTTCGGCAAATCTATTTCTCCATAAGCCTACTTTGTTGGGGGAAATATTGAGCTTTTGAGCAATTTCTTTGTTCTTCAAACCTTCGGCTGATAACAAAACGATTTTGGAACGCTCAGACAGCCTGATGGAAACGGCTCTGCTGTTTGTGTTTTTTTCAAGAACTCGCTTCTCTGAATCTGATAGTGTGATTTTTTTTGCTACTCTCATAAAGCTATAACTCCACCTTTCAGGAATAGCTTTATTA
>JBHHWX010000816.1:0-2283 GCA_046756745.1 bacterium
CGTTTCCTGAGCTTCTTCGATGGCGTCTTTGTAAGTCCACACCCCATCTGGCATTGGTTCAATCTCAAGCTCTTTGCCAAAAAGCATCTCTGCTTTTTTAACGTAGTTTTTCCCATTTTCTCTGTTTACTTGCTTGTCAAGCTCATCCCATTTAGATAATTGAGAATGTTGTGCAATTACAAAATTCCGTGTAAACCGCCCCGCCCTGGGGATCTGATGTGTAAACAAGTTATCATCGAGTAAATAGTTAAGAATTTTATACACGTTACTTATTTCCGTTAATAAACGACCGTGCGATATACTGAGTATTGTGCCAATGTCAAATTTCATCTTTCACTTGCTCCATATAGCATACCTGCGATTTGTTTTTGGTTCATATCCCTGTTCCTCATAACCCAGGACGGCTTGAGGCGCCTGATAATAAGCTAAAATAATCGCATCCCCACAGTCGGGACTTCTACCCAATCTCTTGATAATTTGTTCCTTTGATTCTATTTGAATCTTACCGCCAGACGCTAGTTTCCACCTTGGCGCACACAAATCTGCAAACAATTCCTTGTCGGGAGGAAGCTGCAAATCTTCGCCAGAACTTGGGTCTAACGCCTCTCTAAACTTCCACCAAACCTCAGCTCGTTTATTTGCAAACCCCAACTTGTCAGACTTGTCTTTTTCTTTTGACCCCTCACCTGCAATGAAAGCACTGGCATTGCAAAACTCTTTCGAGAAGTCGAAACAAGACGACCCGTATCCCGTGGCATCTATGTTCACAGAGCAATTCCCCCGCAAATAGAGCTTAAGCAGTCCAGCCGCCGCCTGGCCATCCGGGGTTTGCTTGCCTTCGTGTTTCTCAAGTTTCGCAAACCAGCTCCCTAGTCTCCCTGCAAAAACAGTTTTATCATCACCGCCATAAGCAACATCAACGCCAACAGCATCATAACCATCAACACTATCGCGATCCCCCCACCTATCCTGAGCCGCTCTAATCCATGCGCCGGGTATGACTTGCCATCGGTTATCTTGCTCTTGAAGTCCCCAAATGCCCTTGTAAAGCTGGTCCCTAACAACGTCGGGTAAGGCCAGAAGTGTGACTTCATAGTTTTCGTCGAGATAGGGGTTGTCCTTAAGGCTAGCCCCAATAAATGTCCGACTTCTAGCGTGTCGAATTCCATAGAGTTCAAAGTGATGGTTTGCAGCTTCGTCATAGTTGTCAAACCAGAGAATTGCGTCTTGTTTGTCTCTGATATACCAAAGAAGCTCCCCGTCGTTCGCCTGTATGTGAAAGCTCGGATTAAGCCAGGGCGCCCATAAGTCCATAACCCATTCTTCGCCATCTCCACCCGGATTGGTGCAGATGAGCATCCGGCACCGTTGCCCTCTTTTTGTTGTTCTGTTTCTTGAAAGCATGTACTCATAATGCCACCTTAAACACTCACTCGCTTCGTCAATTGCGATAAAATCCCACTGCCCAGATTTATATCGCGTAACATCTTCTTCTTGTTCAAGGTATCCAAATTCAATCGTCTTATCGGGAAATGTCCAGATGTAGTCCGAGGCGTTATAGTGTTTAGTCTCTTTGTAAAGTTCTTTGGTTTGTGGAATGAGTGACTTCTTGAGTTCTTTAAGAGACCGCCGAATAATGAGTGAGTTCCTATGTTCATTAAACGCCAATATAGCAACCAGAGCAGATTTACCACCGCCCGCTCTTCCTCCGTAACAGGTTTCATCTGCAAGAGTTTTGTATGCAAGGCACTGAGGTTCATTTTTTGGATGCGGTTCCATTGGAAGCTTTTGCAAGCTTCTTGCCATTTGCATTATTATTGACTCCGGCAAGGAGTCGAGATATTTCTTCCTCGACCGCTTGTCTAGCTTCGCTAATTCCTGTAAATTCATTCTCACCGTCTGGGGTTGTGGGTGCTATTTTTATCGGCCTGTCAATACCGAACAGTGTGCGTATATCCTGAATCAGCAGCCTGGCAAGCCTGAAATCCTTCTTTGAAATAGCACGGGACAAAAGCTTCTCAAGTCGCTGTTCTGTTTTTTTTATCTTAGCATCACGATTACCAGACTCGTAATTGTTTATTACTTCGTTAGCCTTCGCGATGTATTCGTCCGTCTGGCTATTACTTATACCCCAATTTTCATTTTTTTCTATATATTTCAATATCTCATGCCTTCGTAAACCATCCAGGAGTAAGTCTACGACAACGGTTGTCCGCCTCTCTACTTCGGCCTTGTTTGCTTTGGTTTCTCTAGGCATTTAAATGGAGCCTCGAAGTCGGAATC
>JBHHWX010000817.1:0-2272 GCA_046756745.1 bacterium
CCCCGAGGACGGGGCTTAGAGCTTATTTCTGAGTTTTCGGTCAGACACTATTTAGTATTTACGCTGGAGGGAGACAGAACGCACGCGCAATAAGACGTAAAACACGAAATCTCAGTGATGCTCCTATTTGTGTTAAATTATGCTAAAACACCACTCCGGTCTCCACAAACACCCGGCTGGAACGTAGTCGCTCATCAAAGAATAACCGATAGCCCAAATTTGCAAACAACCAGCGATTCAAATGATAATAGCTGTCAACCTGCACCCAATTGCTTCGAGTGGTCTTGTAGCCGGTTTGATAGACATAACTTCCGGCGCCTAAATTGAGTAAAAGTTCTCTACGGATGGGGATTCTTACACTAAAATTCGGACGGTAGCCTTTCGTGAACATCGTCGAAAAATAGGAAAAACGGACATTGATCGAAGCAAAAGTGTTAAAAACATTGCGGACACTCAGCGCAGCAGAAGCCGATGTCGTATTTTTCAAGTTTCCTTTTCTAAAACGCATACCGAAGTTTCCGGAAAGCCGTATGTGATTAGGTAATCTTAGCGTAATTCCGGTATGCAATCCCTGGCGCGTCGTTTCGTCGAAAAGACTGTCAGGGATGGAGCGCGTTTCAAACACACGCACACTTTTTCTGGCATCATAGGAAAGGGTCAGCGAAAGTGTCTCGCGGGGAGAAAGGTGGGTGCTGACAAACAAATTGCTGAATTGAATGCTGTTGTGTCTTCCGTCGCTTTTCCAGCCCCGGTTAATATCTACCTCCAACGTTTGATAAATTGAAAACTTTGCGCCTTTCCAAAAATTATTCTGTAAGTAAAGAAATTCCCTGCTTGGTTTTCCCTGGTGGTACCGTCCGGAAAACGCCACAGTCGAGGAGATACGCTGAGTACGGTGTTCTCCCTCCTCAAAATTTAAGAATATGCCGAATTTCTGTTCCTCGGTTTGGAAACCCGATCCTCGTAAACTGGGTTGCGTCCCCCCGGCCAGGCCGACTCGCCACGGTCCCCGCATCTTGGCTGAAAAGAGTCCGCCGTCGACGTATCCAATGCCGCGTATTCGATGTGACAGAACTCTTCCAAAGCCGAATTCATACGGCGAATCGTCGTTTTCATAAACCAAACCCAGCTCGTAGACATTGTGCGTCCATTCGTTGTCAGAAAATTCGCTGCTCAATTCTCGCTCGCGATGGTGCGATCGTGAACGCCATCGGAAACGAAAATTTAATGGCATGCCGAGAAATCGCTTCACTTTTAAACCGGCGCGTAACGCCATCTGTGAATAATCTAAATGTGCGCCGCCGCTTTCATCTAACCCAAGCGCCTGTAAAGAAATTCGACCCTGAATAATATTAGTCTCGCCTCTCTTTCTTCGCGTCGACCGTTTAACCGTTTTTTGAAAAGACGAGCTCATGCGCTTTCGTTGCCGCTTTCTTAGCGAGTCCGGCGCCGATACTTTTGGCTGTGATGGCTTAACCGAGACCACAAACTCCACCAGGTCTCCCTGCTTCAGCTTGCTTCTCGATAAAACGGACCGGCACGCAACCGAAAGCTTAGACACATGCTCGACAATCAAGACCCCGATACCGCGATTTTTCCGTTTAACAACAAGAGTATCTCCGATACCCAAACCCTGCTTGCTTCCTAAATTGATATAAAAGGTTTGTTTAGAAATATACTTGATTTCACCGACTCTTTTTATCCGCGGGAGCGCCGTAACAGAAGAGACCCATCCAACACAGCACAATAGTCCCATGAGTAGAAATATGGCTGGGAAATAGCCCGTGGGTACAAAGCCCCGTCCGTGGGGCATGGTAACTTCCTGCTTTTTTGATACCCACAACGTCCCCAGGGACAGGTACGTGAGCTTTTTGAGCTTTTCTAAAAAGATCTTCGGCATTTTCATCGCTCTAATGCTTTCCGTCAGGATGACATTCATAACAGGCAATGCTGTCGTATACGTATCCATCTACCTTACCGAGATGTTTTTCGTCCATTTTCGCCTGATTGTGTTCGTGGCAACTAAAGCATGTGAACAATTTTCGATTGGAGGGATTGAAATGACAAGTCGTACAGTCATCCCACTTTTCCGGATTGTGAGCACCCGTAAAAATAGGGAAAAAAAGATTGTCGTGATCCCGAAATTCGCCTTTCTCACCAATGGGATGGCAAAAATAACATTGTGAGCTTTCATAAGAGTATCCTGGAATACCGGTATGCTTCGGGTCCATCTCCTGCTGACTGTGCTCATGACAATCTAAACAGGTAAACT
>JBHHWX010000818.1:0-2268 GCA_046756745.1 bacterium
ATTTCCTGCGTTCACAGCATTGCGATAAGCTACAGGGCTTTCATTTCAGCAAACCGGTTCCCGCAGAACGCGTGCGCACGATGCTGCGGCGCGCCCGCGCGCGAAGAGCCGGCACAGAATCGTACCGCTATCGCGAGCCGATTGTTGTGAAAGATGAAGACCTTGCTCAAGTACCTGAATATCTAAGCCGGTAAATTCCAAATTACAAATTCCAAAAATTTTTGCCCATTGCGCAACGATTTTTGGAATTTGTGATAGGGCTATTTACTATTAGGAAATATTTCCGGTAAGTCGGTTGACTTTATTTTCACTTGCAGCTTAAACGACAAGTGCTTACTTTCGAGAGTGGGCAAGCTCTGCTGGCGAGCAACTTGCTCGGAGACTGACGATGCGTTATACGCAATGTCAAAATCAGGGCTGCCGCAAGGCGGCCTTTTTTTGGCATTGCGGTAACGTTGAAGTCAGTTCTCCTAAAAAACGCAAAAGCAACACTCTTTGTCAAGGATTAAAGTTTATTTGTCCGGGCTTGCTGCTGCTTTTTTTTCTCTTCACCTTGAAGCCGCGGATGATAAAGATAAACCAACTCCCGATACTGAATAATCGTCGAGCGGCCCATGCCCGTAATCCGCACCATATCCATCAGGTTAAAGTCCTTCTCCAAAAGCATTTTCACCCGCTTGTAGTTTTTGATATACCGGCTGGTGGACTCGATCTGGTGGTTGGTCAAACGGGCAATATCTACTTCAGGGTAGCCTTGCTCATACAAATCGATGATCGCCGCTTTATGGGTCGGCTTGCTGCCCTGGTCGAGCATCATGCCTTTTGTCGGTAGAATATCATCATGCGTCTGATGATAAATTTGCATGTAGCGACCGATCGTCGTCAATGAGCGGTTGATAAGCACGCTCAACTCGGCGCCACTGAGCCAGCCACCTTGCTCAGCCGCGCTTTTGGCCAATCGTGCCATCACTTCAATATCGCGCTCCTGCTGCTTTTGGTAATTCTCGTTGCTCTTCCCCTTGCCGTAGAAGTTCTCGATCCGCATGATCACGTCCTGCTCGGTCACCAACGGCAGGATCACCGTCTTCACTTCATAGTCTTCCACACGTGTCCCATAGCTCGGCTTCTTATGAGTGACCGCGGTCGTGCGCCAAACAATCGATCCCAGGGGTTGCTTTTCAATCTCCGGATAAAACTCCCTGTGCAAGGCTACAATATCATCCGCAACCATTTGCAGAACTTTATGGCTGCCGAGAATTTTGTACTGTTCTTCCAACAAGCGAATGATCGCATTACGGAAACTGCGCTTGGGGATCGATTCATAACGGTTTCTCACTTCGTGCTTCATCGCACCACCCCCTCTCGCCGGCTTTTTTTTGCAGGGTAAAGCGCTTTGAGCTGCTCCAAGAGCTCGAGGTAAACCGGCGGCCACTGATCGCCTGTTTTGTGTTTTTCAAAAAGCGCCAGATACTCACCCGTTAACTTCTCGCTTTGGCCAAGCAAACGACTGATCTCTTTCTCCGAATCCACCTCACGACTCAAAAGCAACAGTACCCGCCCAAAGGTGCAGACATAACGCTTGATCGAATGCGCACCGTGGCGGCTCCGGCGCATAATCTCGTCATAGGTCAAGCCCGACAGATACAAATCGACAATACGTGTCTTGTGCGAAAGACTCCGGCCAATATCGTGATCGAACCCCCGCGTGTGGACAATGTTGCCATCGCGCACAAGCTCGGCAATATCACTTCTGATCGTCCGAGCCGAGACCTGCAGGATACGCCCCAGGTCTTCCTGGGTCAGCGAGCCGTTCTGGGCATGGGCTTCTTCGGTCAGGCGCAAAATCTTCAATTGCCGCAAAGCTTTCGGCCCCTGAGTGCGCAAAACATCCAAATCTTCAACCCCGCCATCCAGGGTCACATCCACCTCTACCATCTCTTGTTCTTTCAAGGGCTTGCCGTGTTTGGCTTTTAAAGAAGCGCACAAATACTTTATCTTCCCCAACGTCTTGGGCGCTTCGCCGAACAAGCAACTCTTCGCCAATTCCAAAACCCCCAGGCTTTCAGCAGGTGAAAGCTCAAATTCGCGCCGGAGCGAGTTCATAAAAACCTGCTCCGGCGTCTTTTCCAAAGAACGGTCGTAAAGACTCTTGTGGGTGTGTAGCATACATCCTCCGGTAAGTTTGCTGTAATTTCCGGTTAGTCTGCATCAAAAAAATGCAAACTAACCGGATTTTTTGCAAGACCTACCGGAAAATTTTCCTTATTT
>JBHHWX010000819.1:0-2260 GCA_046756745.1 bacterium
GCTTCCTCGATGAGTTTGATTTCGACGGGTTCCGGCCAGTTGGGGCCTTTGATAATGCTTCCCTGCTTGATGTTGTTCATTTTTAGAATTCCTCCTCAGAATTCAAGCCAAAATATAAAATGGGGAAAGGTCGACAGGCCTTTCTCTGAAGCGCCTAATCAACGAACCTCCACCCTCGTCGTCACCTCTTTCGAAAAATACTGATACGAAGAATACGTCGGTTCGATTTTAAGCTTAACTTCATAGTTCGCATGAGATACCGGGATAAGCTTGGAGAGGCTTCCGTTAGTCTTGAAGCGCCGCATCTGCCGCATGGACACTTGCTTATAGCTATCATCTAAATAAATCTTATGGGACCCCGCCAATAACTTCACTTTTTCAAGTACGAGTCTTTCGCCCGCATTTTCTGGCTCAAGCCATAGATTGACAAAGGAAGGCTCGGTCAAAAAAAAGCTCAATTCGATGACCCCGAATTCTTGATTCCACTTCCCATGAAAGTCAAACACGTCTGTGCCAATCCAGTAATACTGCGCCGATTCTTTCTCCGCTACAAATACCTGACCAAACCGTCTAAAGATAGCAATTCCGCGCGGTTCATTAAACTCTTTATCTCCTTTGCCTTTGCGACCAAATGACGTTAAATAATTCAAGTTGTGGTCGAACTTGTGGATCTGGTGCTGAGCCGTATCGGTCACCCAAATATTGCTGTAATAATCGATAGCCAAATAGCCCAAATGTCCTGCAGGCATGTCCAAATCTTTTAAGCTCACGGCTTTTAGAAATTTTCCGGTGTGAGTAAATTTTTGAATTCTCGACTGATCCAAATCGATAACCACGATGAAGTCGTCGCGATAATAGGACCACCTCTCGCCACGATCCGACACTGCGATGCCTGTGGGATGCCAAAGCTGACCCTGCTCAACGCCTTGCTTGCCAAACCAATGGTGCAGAGTGTCGTCCGGCCGGATGATCTGAATGCGATGATTCCCCGTATCGCTCACATACACCATACTTTGACTATCTAACGCAACCCCCTCGGGCGACTCAAATTGTCCTACCAAAGCGCCCCGCCCCCCAATCGCCCTTACAAACAAAAGTCTTTTAGATGGATTCTTAAAACGGACAATGCGATGATTGCCGGTATCGGCGAGATAGACATCTCCCTTTTCGTTTGCGGCAATCCCTTTAGGATTTTTGAGCGCTTTCACGCCGGTCTCGTTGAGCCCATAAATACCGAGCGAGGTCATCGAGGTGTTATAAACAATGACGTTTTCGCCCGAATTGACCCCGTAACCGGTCACTTCATCGTCATCTTTGGTTTTATTGGGATCATCCCAACTTGACAAACGGACGACAGCAATTCCTTGTGGATCCCGTGCCTTCACACGATTCTTTGTGTAAATTCTCAGGTGCAAGCTTGTCGCTTTTCGTATGCCCATGGTATGGAGAAACGATGGGAATACCAGGGTCGTGGGATCGTACTTCTCGCCCCCTTTTGCCGAGGATGCCAATCCGACCAGAATTGTCGTGACAAGCATACGCTTCATTTTGTCATTCATTGTAGGGTTCATTGTAACCGCTCACAGGGTATTAATCTTTTTTTGACAGGATAACAGGATAAACCGGATTTACTGGATTCCATTTTTAAACATCCACTCATTAACATGATTATAAAACTTGATTAAAATGATAAATTCTTAATAATGAAATCCTGTCATCTTGAGAATCCTGTTATCCTGTCAAAAATATGTATCTTCGTGTCTTAGAGGTTATGAATTTTTTAGGTTAGTCTTCCTCAGTTCGAACAAAATGAAAATGTTCCCAAATCCTTTTGGCTAAAGTGGGTGTGATGCCTGTCACCATTTCGAGCTCATCCACCGCGGCCTCCCGAACGTTTTTGACGGACCCGAAATGCACCACGAGCGCTTTGCGTTTAGCAGGCCCAACCCCGGGAATCGTATCCAAAGCCGATTGCGTGGCCTGCTTCTTCCGCAATGTTCGATGGTACGAAACAGCAAAACGGTGCGCTTCATCACGTATGTGCTGCAAGAGCTTCAAGCCGGAAGAGGTTTTCGGGATATTTTGTGCCTCCGAAACCTCCGGAACAAAAACTTCATCCAGACGTTTTGCCAAAGCCGCAAGGGGTTGTTTTTTTTGCCCGAGACGGTCTAACACTTTTTTTGCAGTCGACAACTGCCCTTTACCGCCATCAACCAAAATAAGATCGGGTGCATCTAATTGATTTGCCAATGTCCCACTG
>JBHHWX010000820.1:0-2259 GCA_046756745.1 bacterium
GCGTAGTCTACAAAGCCGAAGACACCAAGCTCAAACGCACGGTGGCCCTCAAGTTCCTGCCTCCGGAATTAACCCGCGATGATGAGGCCAAAGAGCGCTTCCTGCAAGAAGCCCAGGCCGCTTCCAAATTCGACCACCCCAATATCTGTACTATCTACGAAATCGGTGAATCGCCCGAAGGCCAGACGTTCATCGCCATGGCTTACCTCGAGGGAGAGACCCTGAAACAGAAATTGGCTGGTGGTCTGTTATCCGTCGACGACGCTGTTGATACGGCGATTCAGGTGGCACAGGGATTAGCCAAAGCCCACGAAAAAGGCATCGTGCACCGGGACATCAAACCTGCCAATATCATGATGACGAATGATGGCATCGTCAAAATTCTGGATTTCGGGCTGGCGAAGCTCACCGGGACGACGCGTCTGACCAAAACCGGCACGACCCTCGGCACCATTTCCTACATGTCCCCGGAGCAGGCGCAAGGCGTCACCATGGACTACCGCACCGACATCTGGTCATTGGGTGTTGTTTTGTATGAGATGCTTACGGGCGACTTGCCCTTCAAAGGCGCCTACGAGCCGGCGGTGGTGTACTCGATTATGAACGAAGAGCCGGAGCCGATGGTAGACGTGCCTCCGGACCTGGAGCAGATTGCGCATCAGGCGCTGCAGAAAGAACCGGATGAGCGCTATCAAAGTGCGGAGGAGATGCTGAGTGATTTGCAGGCGTTCCGAGAAGGGATCACTGTTGCCAAGACGAAGCCGAGGCCGTTAGGTAGGAAACGGATGTTTCTATTCTCCGGAATCGCTGCTCTCCTCATCTTCATGCTCATTGGCTTCTTCGTATTCGGACCCTCGCAAGCGCCGCCACCAGACAAAATCCGCCTGGCGGTGCTACCTTTTGACAACATCACCCAAAACCCGGATGACGAATACTTCGCCGACGGCATGACCGATGAGATGATTTCTAAGCTTTCCAAAATTGCGGGATTTGGGGTGATTGCCCGAACCTCGGTGATGCACTATAAAACCAGACCCAAGACCATCGCTGAGGTTGGCGAAGAATTGCGAGTGAGCAAAATCCTGGAAGGGAGCGTGCGCAAAGCGGCGGAGCAATTGCGCATCACCGTGCAGCTCGTGGATGTGGCTACCCAGGAACCGATTTGGTCCTCGGAATACGATCGCCAGCTTGCGGATGTGTTTGCCATTCAGAGCGAGGTCGCGCAGCAGGTGGCTTCGGCGCTGCGGGTCGAGCTGTCACCATCAGAAAAACGGCAGATCGAAAAGCGCGGCACGGAAAATCTTGAGGCTTATAATCTCTATCTAAAAGGTAACTATTATGCTGACAAGAGGACACCGCAAGGATTGTACAAAAGCATCGAGTATTTCAACGAGGCGATAAAAATAGATTCCGAGTTCGCTCATGCTTACGCCGGTCTGGCAAAATCCTACCATCTTCTTGGATATCTTGGTTATCTTCCCCCAAGTAAGTTATATCCAAAAGCGAGGGCTGCCGCTGAGCATGCCCTGGAACTTGACGACACGATTGCCGAAGCCCACACCGAGTTGGCAATAATAATGTTTGTGTTTGATTGGGATCGGGTGGATGCTGAAAATACGTTCAAACATGCCCTTGCATTAAACCCCGACTACGCACGAGCACACCAAGCGTATGCCGTATTTCTTATGCACATGGGACGTAACGATGAGGCCCTTGCAGAGATTAAACGATCTCAAGAACTTGATCCACTCTGGCTCGAAAGCCATGACAGTGAAGGGCTTATTCATTACTACGGACGGCGCTATGATGAAGCGATAGAAAAGTGGAATAAGACGATCGAAATGGAACCGAATTACTTTAGTCCATACCTATGGCTGGGGCTGAGTTACCTTGAAAAAGGCAGGGGTGATGAAGCGATTGCAGCCATTCAAAAGTGCATCACTCTTTCAAGGGGCTATTCAGTTGCCGTTGCAGCCCAGGGATACGTCTTCGCGAGGTCAGGTAAGAGAACCGAAGCGCAGAAGATCCTTGACCAATTGCAGCAACTTTCGCAGCAGAGGTATGTTTCGCCAAGTTTGATAGCACTAATCTATGCTGGGTTGGGTGAAAAGGATCAAGCGTTCGATTGGCTGGAGAAGGCCTATGAGGCACGTGATACCAATCTGACCGCAATAAAAGAGGCTCCGTTTGCCGACAACTTGCGCTCGGATCCGAGGTTTACCGCCTTTTGGAAGAAAATGGGTTTGGAGGAATAGTCGG
>JBHHWX010000821.1:0-2257 GCA_046756745.1 bacterium
CGACGTTTATGAATCGATGCGAAGGACCAAGCTTGAAGGCGTGTTAGGTAAAGCGAGCGCAGATACTGTGGGCACGCTCCGCAATTTCTTTGTTTTTAATTTCGAGACGACCTCTATTGACGAAATTACCGCCGAGCTTAGAGTCATTGGGAACCTAACCCAGATATGGGTTGACACTACCGAGCTTGCAAACCAGCACGTCACTCAAACTGAAGTTGACTCCATGAAGAAGGCTTTAGAAGTAAGCACTCCACCCGAATCCAGAGACCCTAATCAAGGCATTATTGAGCTCGACGACCAATTTTTTGGCCTGCCGCCTAACTTTGATGGTGATGGAGTAACTGACTTTCTCATGGTTGATATACAAGACCCTGAAGGGGTTATTATTCTGGGATTCTTCACATCACGCGATCAGATTTTTAATGCAGAGGGGAGTAACAGAAGAGATATATTATATATTGATACTTCGCCGGGAATTTTCTTTAACGATATGAGAAGTCTGGATAGAGCCCTGCAGACCCTTTCCCACGAATACCAGCACTTAATACATTTTGCTTTTGATACAAACGAAATCTCGTTTGTAAATGAAGGCCTTTCAGACATTGCTGAACTTATCTGTGGCTATGATCCGTTTAGTTTGAATGGCGGATTCCCAACATTTCGGTATTTCAATGACACTGATATCCCGCTTTTTGATTGGGACAATGTAAGTGGTTCACCCGTGATTGACCATTCGCGTGCCGTTTTATTTTTCCTTTATTATCTCGAACAACTCGGAGATGAGTCGTTAAAAAAATTGGTTGCGGAATTCGATAATGGCAAACAAGGCATCGTGGATGTCATGGCTGACTTAGGCGTTGGTTTTACCTTCGAGGATCTCTTCACAAATTTCTGTGTCGCCAATTATGTTAATGACCGGAGTTTGAACCCTGCATTCGGCTATATTCATCCCGTTAACGGTCTTCCGGTTGAAGTGGCCAATCACACTGACCCAAATCAGAATGCTCAAAATCAGACGGTCAACGGCTTAGCTGTCGACTATGTTGTCTATTCTTTTGGCGACTCGCTAAAAATAACATTCACCGGCGGAGCCAATCTGCTCGTTAAAGCCTTTAAATTTGGCTCGATTGAGGTGGAAGATGTTCCTTTAGGCTCAGAGTATTCCGTCCCTGATTTCGGCAGCACTATTCAGACGGTTGTGTTTGCTGTGATTAACACCGCGCAGGCTCAGGCAGTGTATTCTTACACGTCTGAAGGGCAGCTTACCGGTGTCCTCGATGAAATAGCTTATGATGATGGCATGCCGGATGTATTTGTGCCGGGTACGCTGATCTCGTTTCTTACCCATCGAAAAAATCGCGAAGGGTGGGGGTGGGCCGTCAAATTTACCCCTGACTTTCACAAAAACACATTGCTCGAAGCCAGAATATTGGCAGGATTCGATCAAGAATTTGGTGGGCCTCCTGATGCGGAAAAGGATTTTTTGTTTCATGTTTGGGACGACAACAATGGCCAGCCAGGCAACGACATCATAACACCTCGTGTGGCATCGACAGACCGAACAACCTGGAATCAGAGGGACTTTATGGTTATAGATTTGTCCGAATTTAAGGCGCAATTAACAGATCTGGGAACGGTCTACATCGGATTTACGGAAGATGATTCCCTCTCGACTGCTGTTGGCATGGATAATACCACCTCTGAAAATTTCACATTTGCATTCCGGGCCACTACCGATACTTGGGTACCCTTGTCCGATCAGAGCGTTGAATTTCAAGGCACTGAATTCTCTCTTGCCGGTTTCAATATGATGATGCGAGCCTCATTTGAATATCTTGATGATTCCGCCGCAAGTTTTATCGTCGGCTTTTTTCAAAACCCAATTTTTACCGAGCAGCTCGATGTTTTTATCGTCGGACAGAGCAGGCTCAATCGCCAGAATTTGAGCGCTACGCTGACTCAAGGTACCCAAACCTCACCATTATCGCTTTCCCCTGTACCTAACACAAACGATTTGGTCTTTTTCGACGACGGCGTGACTTTAGAGTCCAGCGGCACGATCACCATTCAAGTTCGTGGAACCACAAAATACGGATTTAATTTTGGAGAAGAGAGTTTTGATTTCAACGCCGAGTTAATTTCTTCAGCAAGGGGCGGTCTACTCACTGCGACTGATGGGAAGATGCAGCTCAACATTCCTCAAAATGCTTTGCGGGAAGACGCCTATCTGATTTCATTTGTCGGAAATGCGGATGTC
>JBHHWX010000822.1:0-2251 GCA_046756745.1 bacterium
AAACGGCCAAAAGGTGACTTTCTCAAGATTTAAAAAATATTCGTTGCAAAGCTCGTTTTAACTCTCTCATAATCAGCGCTCTTTGCGCAATTTCAAGAAGGTCACCTTTTTGGATGGACCTTATAACCGATGAAGCTCGACTGTTGCTTAGGCATCGTTTCCCCACAACGCGTCCCGTAAGCCGGAATGTCTTTGAATGCGCCTCGAAACGGCCGTTCGAAAGACCGCTTCGGTTCCCCAAATGTCGACTTTTTGGATGGCGCGCGTGATGCCGGTGTAAATGAGCTCTCGCGTCAAAATCGGCGCGTCCCTTTCCGGCAGCGCCAGCAGCACGTTATCAAACTCCGAGCCCTGGCTTTTGTGGACGGTCATGGCATAGGCGATCTCGTACTGTGGCAGCCGAAACGGCCGCAATTTACGAAATTTATTTTCTTTATCCGGGAAGGTCGCGACTAACTCGTCATGGTTACCGGGATCCGGAAAAATGAATCCGAGGTCGCCATTGAACAAATTGAGGTGATAATCGTTTTGGGTGATCAAAATCGGCTGTCCCGGATAAAAATCCCGGCTTTGCCGGACTTTCAGCTTTGTTTTCACGAATTGCTCGATGCGGGCGTTTATCGTATTGACTCCTTGGGGACCTTCCCTGATCGCGCAAAGAATTCGAAAACGTGAAAAACGGTCAAACAGGTCCTCGATACGATCCGTTACAGAATAATTCTCGAATTCCTGTAATAGTGAGGCGAAATAATTTTCTCCCTTTAAAGGATGCCACTCGATCTCAGCAAATGTATCGTCCTGCAGAAGCTCCAATGCGGCATCGCCGTCGCCTTGATTCACTGCCTGGCTGAGCGCTCCAATACCTTCCCGGGAGCTAAAGCGGTAGCTCTTTTGAAGCCGAACTATGCAGTCCCGAATTCCTGGCGCGAGGCAATCGTTTGATTCGACGCTGAGTTGCTGCCCGGTGAAGCTTTTAATTTTCCCGGCGAACTCCTTTGAATAAGGATGACTCCGGACCGTGTCGCACATATCGGCAAGAACGGCGCCGGCTTCCACAGAAGCAAGCTGATTTTCATCTCCTAGCAAAATCAGGCTGGCTTCGGTGGGAAGCGCCAGGACGAGTTTGGCCATCAGAGCCAGATCGACCATTGAAGCTTCATCCACAATAACGACGTCCGCCGGCAGCGGATTTTCGGCGTGATACCGGAAATACGGTGAATGGCGGATAGCGCCGAGCAGCCTGTGGATGGTGGATGCGTCTTCCGGAATCGCCGCTTTGATCTCATCGCGACAGCTTAATTGCTGTTTCACCTGTTTAATGGCATCCTGCAATCGCATGGCAGCTTTCCCGGTTGGAGCCGCCAGCACTATGCGCACTCCTTCCGAACCTGCCTGTTCGAGCAGTAGAGTGATAATTTTGGCAACCGTAAAGGTTTTGCCTGTGCCGGGGCCGCCGGTAATCACGCAAAACCTTTTCAGCAGCGCTGCGGCCGCTGCAATTTTCTGTTGATTCCTTTCCTCTTCGGCATTTTTGGGAAAATAACGCTCCAAACTTTGTTGCAGCTTCGACGCGTCAGGGAGATCGCGGATCAGCGGCGCTCGCTCGCGAACGAACCGCCTCAGTATCTCCTGATATTTCCAATACCGGTGCAAGTAAAGCCGTTTTTTTTCGTCGAGAATGAGCGGTGTAAAGTCACCCGGTTTTCCAACCACAGAAGCAGAGGCCAGCGCCGATTCGAGGGTGTGCAGCGATGGGATGGATAATTCCTGCGCCTGGTCGCCAAACTTTTCCGTCAGGAATCGTGTATCTTGCAATTGCTCGAGCTCAAGGCAGATGTGCCCCTGCCGCGTTTGCGAGCTGACTGAGGCTGCTGCTAAAAACAATGCCTGTTCATCACTGCCGGAAAGTCGCTGCATGAAGCGAGCGAAGTGAAGGTCGAGGCTGGAGAGGGTATCGGTTTTCTGAAAGATTTGTTTTCCAATCGATTTTCGCACAAGTCCCCGAATTGTCATTTCTTAATCCGGCGAAGCCCCGCATAAAACGCGGGAATTAACTTCTGGTGCCAAAGAGTTTTTTAGGCTGAATAATTCGCAAATTAGGCAGTTTCTGTCATTCCGAACCCGTTTTCCAGGGTGAGGAATCTGATGGCAGCAGGATCTATCCTTTAAAAACAATGTATTAAGTACAGCAACTGTCGTTCTCAGATTTCTCACCCGACAAAAAACGTCGGGATTCGAAATGACACTATCC
>JBHHWX010000823.1:0-2244 GCA_046756745.1 bacterium
AAGTTCGCAAATTGACTGAACGCGGGCATCAAACCGCGATTTTAGCGACCGATTACCGTTCAAACATCGCCACCCTGGCCGCACACATGTTCTCGCGATGGTTTCAGGAAAACTTCTTCAAGTCTATGCGCGAGCACTTCAATCTAGACCGGCTCATCGACTACAGTGTAGACGGACTTTCTGCCCTAGCAATCAGCGCGATTCCGTGCCATCTCTAGGCTGGAGGCTAATTTAGAATGTCACGCCGAATGGCTACATCGTAACGCCGAGCAAATCGAGGATTGTTTGCTGTTCCTCGTTAGGACGACTATTTTGGTAAAATTCAACACCCTGAGTTTGCACCCGATTGCGGGTAATTTGCTTCAAACAATCAATCACGCCCTGCAACGTCCAACGCCGCTGGGGGCCTTCACCATCGCCTTCAAATAACGGCGCAAGCCGTTGTTCGAAATGCCACTGAAGATAATAAGCCAACATACAGAGAAAGACATGAGCACGAATACGCTCATCGGTTTTATGGTAAACCGGACGAATTTCCAATTGCACGGTTTTGAGGTTGCGAAAAGCCCGCTCAACCTGGGTCAGTTGCTTATACGCATGGACTACCGTGTCGGTATCCATAGCCGCTTTATCCACGTCGGTACTGATGATATAACACCCATCAAAGCGCTTTTCATCGTCGACCTTTTGGTCGTCAATGTGCCAGCTGAGGTGATGGTCACGGGACACCGTATGGGTGGCGTCAGCCTCAATCGACCACGGAATAAACTTACCCATCTTGTACTTGGCCAGCACTTTACCCACCCGCGCACCCAGCTTCTCTACACTGGCTTTTTGTTTATAATTGGCGATCTTTTTGAGTTCTTTCTCAGTCAACTCCAGTAAGCGTTTTCGGGTCTGTGTCTCCCGTTCGGCGGTCACCGGATTACGGCACAAGCAATAGCGCTGGCCCGGCTTATCGGGATCAGACACCTCGTGGGTCAAGTGTTCATCGAACAGATCGAGCTGGATGACCTTTTTTTCAAGAAGCTTACGCATCCCACCATGGGTTAAAGCGCTAATCAGGTGCAACTCGTCATCGTCTTTCAGCGCTTCAACCGTACTTTCGGTCACCATGCCGCGATCGCCGACAAAAACAATCTTCTCGATCCCAAAGTCGTCCCGAATTTGGCGTATCTTGTCCACCACCGTCGTTTCATCTTTGGTGTTTCCAGCATAGACCTCGACCCCAACCGGGCACCCCTCGCCATTACAAATCAAACCGACGACAATTTGCTCAAACCCCTTCTTACGATCACGATTGTAACCAAATTTAACGAGGTCACTGGCGTTATAAGCGCCTTCGAAATAGACGCTGGTGATGTCGTAAAGGATTAAGTGGCCCGACGCTAGATGACGACGCGCCAGGTTTTTTTGAATTTGACGCTGGCGCGCCAGCAACTGATCGAGCGCCGGATAACATTGGACATCAACGTCCGGTTTTTCCTCAACACCAGTCAGTTCCCAAAGACAGGTGTTGGTGGCTTGATTGCACAAAGATAACTTGCTGCCCGCAAACACCAAACGGCCTACGATCATCGCGAGAACCGGTTTGACCCACGGGGTCGAACGGGCGGAGAGGCATTGCGGCAAACCCAACTGTTTGGCCAGCGCCATCAGCGCATAACTGGCGCCGTATTCACGGCTTTCCAAAATCTCAAAAGCGTCCGGATCACCTTGCGGAACCACCTGTTCACGAAAAGCTATCTGGAGTATTTTGAGTTGTTCCAGGGTACAGCCGGTGATGCGTCCATGTTGGGTATGTTTCATCTTGCCGTCTTCACGGAAACTGGTGCGTAAAAGGCCGACGGGGCTTCGACGCGACGCTTGGATTTCGAGGTGTAATCGGCCATGGCGTGTATGCATGGCTAATTATACGCCTATTTAATCCAATTAAACAAATATTATATACCTATATTGATGGCTACATATCGAATAACTAAAAACACGGCTCAATCCACACACCATGCGGGATACAGGTCAAAAAATAGGCAATTTAACGCGGTAAAGTCCGTCTTGAGTAAATCAGGATCTTTGGCCAAATGCAGGATCAAGGCAACTTTACACACTTGTGAGATGGATTTACTTGCAATATCTCGTACGTCATCCATTGCACCACCATCACGCATGAGTTGTTCGATTCTATTATGGAGCAGTCTTCGCGCCTCCTTAGCTGGCTTCGATAACCTAGCCTTATGTGAAATA
>JBHHWX010000824.1:0-2244 GCA_046756745.1 bacterium
TTATAGGGTATAAGGAAATAGGGAAATTAGCTATGAACCATTCCTTATACCTTATGGCCTACACCCCTATACCCCAAGCTGTATCTGCATCGCTTGCCTTGCGCACCCAGCCGTTTTACGGTCCAACCAAACCATGATTTCCCGAGTTCGAAATGTTTTCTTTATCGCCTGTTTCGGCGTTTTAGGGGGGTTGGTCAAAAATATTCTGCTCGCCCGCGAGCTCCCCAAAGATGAGTTAGGGCAATTTTCTCTTCTCATGACCATCGTCGGTTTTGTCTATCCGCTTTCGCTCTTCGGACAGCATAATGCGTTCGTCCGTTTTATCGCGGACAAGGCTTTCCCCGACTACAACTGGTTTAAGCAGATAAAACAAACGCTTTTTTTAAGCGCTGTTTTTACGTGCCTGGCCATTGGGTTTGTCACACCGGTCTATCAATTTACATTTTTAGCGGTCGTTTTTGTGCTGATTGCGACGTTTGCTACCGGCGGAAGTGATTTACTCGCCACGGTCTTCCGGGCGCAGGGACGCTATGAGCTTTCGATGTTCTCTTTTCGTTTACTTAGCCTGCTTCTCCCCTTACCTGTTTTCTTGCTTTTATACGTGCAAATGTTTACATTCTCCAATGTCTTACTGGCCTTTTCAGCGCTCTATCTGGTGACGCCGGTTGTTATCGCCATTTTTAACAAAAGAAGCTTTCAAAACGGGACGCAAGAGCTCCCCAAGTCTATCTGGAAAGACGGGCTGCTGCTCTGGGGTTCAGACCTTTCCTTACTGGTGATTTATTCGATTGATAGACTATTTATACCCAAACTCATGGATTATGAAGCTTTGGGAGAGTATTTTGCGATTTTTGCCATTACACGTGTTTTCGATTTGGTGCTCAGATCTGTGGAATTGGTGCTGTTCCCACATGTTAAACGGTCGTCGCAGGTACGATTGCCCCGAATCACGGCGGCGGTGCTTGGCGCCGGTTTGGTCTTATCGATACTGTACGTACTTTTCGGAGATGTCATGGTGGCGTTTCTTTACCGAGGGAAATATGATGACAGTACTTTTCTGATTCCTTTCTTCTGCGTTTTAGGAATCGTTCGGTTGCTGCATGTGATTCCCTATAGCATTATCGGCAGTCTTTTAGAACGGAAACGCTTGCAGCAAATGTTCTACGTTAATATCCTCATCATCCTTTTGTCTGTAGTGCTAAGTTTTTTTATGATAAAGCACTACGGTCTCATCGGCGCGGTTCTTTCCAGTATCGCGATTTGGAGTATGAAAACAGCCGCCGGCTTTGGCATCATGTTTTTCGAGGGGATCTCACCCAACAAAACCATTACTAAAAACGGAGGGTCTTCAGGCTGATGTCTGATTCGGAGAAATCTTTTTTGATTCAACTCTTAGAATTGATTCGTAGATGGAAACGCTTCATTATTATCAATGTCTGCGTTTTTACGTTAACTGCGCTCATCATAAGCCTGCTTCTGACTAAGATATACCGGGCTGAGGCTAAAATCATGGCGGGCAAAAGCGACCTGAGCCAAATGGGGCTTTCCTCTTTTGCCGTCGACCTGCCTTTCCAGGGACTCGGCCTCATTCCCCAATCCGATGAAACCCTGCGCTATTTAGCTATTTTGAGCAGCCGGACTGTCATGATGCAGATCGCCGAGAAGTTCAATCTACAGGCACGCTACGAGCAGAAAAACTGGGAGAAGACACTGCGCACATTGCAACAAAATGTGCTTATCGATGTCAATCCCGAGGAAACGATCAGTGTTTTTGTTTCAGACGAGTCTCCTGAAATTGCTGCGGAAATGTCCAATGCCTTTGTCCATGCCCTGGATAGTATGAATATTCAATTGAGAATTGAAAAGGCGCGGAACAACCGTATTTTCCTGGAGTCCCGGTTACAGGAATGCAAGACTGAGCTGACCGCTGCCGAGGAAAATCTCAAAAACTTTCAGGAGCGTTTTGGAGTTCTTGAAGTCTCGGAGCAGGCCATTGCAGCGATTCAAACGATCTCGAAATTAGAGACGGAAGTCTTGATGAAAGAGACCGAACTCCGTTATAAGCTGAACTACCTATCGGAGAACCACATAGAGGTGAGACGCCTAAAAACCAACCTTAAGGAGCTCAACACGACTTTGCGACAAATGCGATACGGGTTTGACACAGACTCGGCTAATGGTACGGACAGTTTTATTATTCCAAGCAAGGACGTTCCGAACCTCGCCCTACAGTATTTTCGATTT
>JBHHWX010000825.1:0-2241 GCA_046756745.1 bacterium
TTAAAGACATGGCCTGCCGCGAACTGCTTCGAAAGCTTGAGTCTCGCACCTTGATAAAACTTCCTCCACGTCAGCGTTTCGGCCGTCGGCCGCTCCCAGAGATTGAATCGATAAAAGTTGACAAGAGGCCGCTATCCTGTCTGTTGTCAGATATCAAACCCGTTAAAATTGTGAATGCGAGGGATTATCCCGAATACGCGAAAGCCTTCAACTATCTGTTGAAGGAATATCATTATCTCAGCTATGGACGCCCGGTCGGTCAGAACATGAAATACATGATCGTTGGGCAAAATGGACGTTTTCTTGGTTGCCTGCTGTTTGGAGCCGCCGCCTGGAAGACCCAGGCACGTGACCAATGGATAGGCTGGTCGGCGGATGAACGGGAACGAAATCTTGGTTTGATTTGTAACAACACGCGGTTTTTGATTTTGGACTGGATTAAAGTTCCTCATCTTGCCAGCCATGCGCTGGGCGCATGCTTGCGCCGTTTGTCCCGGGACTGGAAACGCCGCTATGGAACGGAAATCGCGATGGTCGAGACATTCGTCGACACAACGCGCTATGCCGGAACCTGCTACAAGGCGGCCAACTGGCTCAATATTGGTCGAACAAAAGGGCGAAGCCGCCAAGATCGTGACAGAACATTCAAGGTTTCGGTTAAAGACGTTTTTGTTTATCCCTTACGTCGCGATTTCCGCAAGTTGCTACGCACCTAAGACGAGAACAGTTCGGTGTAGGTCACAACCTCAAGAGGATCGGGTTATGACCGTAGATAGTATTATAAGATCAGCCTTCAATACGGAGGATTTTGCGCAGTACGAGCAAAATGTGTATGAAAAATATCAGGAAATGGCTGAGCGTGAAATCATCGCCAGGCTCGACGAATTTCTCTCGAATGCGTTTTTTCTGATGCTATTAAAGCACTGGGGCGCTCAATCTGCTTGTCGTTTCCTCGGATATCGCACAATAACGATTCGACTGAAGTCCGGCAAACAATGGCAAGTGCTCTCTCCGGTTTTCCTCCGATCGAAGCCCAAGGGTAAACGCGGTAGAGCCCCGAAACGGCAAAAAGGGGCGTTACGACATCTTGGCCTTGAGTTGCTCGGGATCATAAAACAGATAAGCCCGGCACTGCTTGATATCTGTGTATCCATGGCGGTTCTCTGCCCTTCTTTCGAAGTCGCCGCCAATGCTTTGCGCGGCTTTGGGATAACCATGAATGATCACCTTCTGCAAAATATCACCATGCGTTTTGCCAAATTGGCCAAAAGTGTCCGGGTTGAATGTCATAGTGAGGGTGTTTGGCAGAAACCCGGCATAAGAATTTTGGTCTGCGTCGATGGCGGGCGTATCCGCGAACGACTTAAAAAACGTGGCAAGCGCAAAAAGGGGCAAAAGAGGCAGGGTTATTCTACCGAATGGTTCGAACCAAGATTGCTCATCATTAGTCAATTTGACGCAGATGGCAAAAAAATCAAATCCGTCAATCCAATCATCGATGGATCATGCGGGAGCTTGGATGATTTTTTTGAATTGCTCAAGCAATATCTTTTATCGATCAACCTTGAAGAGGCATCCGAGATTGTTTTTTGCGCTGATGGCGGAAATGGCATTTGGCCTAGAACTGAGAAGCTCATCAAAGAACTGGAGCTCAACAATGCAAAACAGATTCTCGACTATACGCATGCAAAGCAGAATATCAGCATTGTGAAAAAATTGATCTCCGATGCCCTGAAACTGTCAGACAAGCAAAACAGACAACTGTCCAAACAGGTTCGAGAGCTGCTGTGGAGTGGCGATATTGATGGCATTGCCGATCTTGTCAGGGAAAAGTTAGCCGGGAAAAGAAAAGCGCCAAAGGCTGCATTGAAGAAATTGAACGACTATTTTGGTGATCATTCCAGATTCCAGTACCAAGCATTTCGCGATAATGGTCTGCCCACTGGCAGCGGTACTATAGAGAGTGCCATTCGCCGAGTGATCAATCTACGCATCAAAGGAGCAGGGTTGTTTTGGAAGCGCGAGCATGCAGAGAACATCATCTTTCTACGTTCATTAGTCCTGACAGGGAAGTTAAAAAATGCTTGTCGAAAAGGACTCGGACTAGTCAGAAATATGTTTGATAACAACACGATAGAAAATCTTCCGTTAGCCGCTTAATCGGTGTACTTTTTTGTATTGCACCCCGGTGAATACGATCCCTGTACGCTCGGCTGCAGCATCCCTGCTGCAGACGGTCTT
>JBHHWX010000826.1:0-2239 GCA_046756745.1 bacterium
CTGGAATCGATGGCGCCGCACCGCCGGGGTATGTGAATATGGGCGCCCAAACCAGTCTGGAACTTCACAACACGATCACGATTGAAACCTGGATCAAACCCACTGGCCCGGGTGGAGGGGGTAACCAGTTCAGCATGTTCCTAAACAAAGAGGGTGAGTATGAACTCTGGCGAAGTCAAGACGGGATTATTTTTTGGGCTCTAGCAAATTCAAGTCCGGGTTGGGTATCTATTCCGACCTACTATCGTGCGGAAGAAAACGAATGGGTGCATGTCGCATTGACATACGACGGCAGCACGATCCGAACCTACATAAACGGGAATCTATTTCACGCTGCCACCGGATCAGGACCTATTACGGATCATCCTGGTAGCGTGAATCTAGATGAATTTAGAATCGGAGCAAGACAAGGTAATAACGATCATTATGCCGGTCTTGTAGACGAGGTACGCGTGTGGAACATCGTTCGCACGGAACAGGAAATCCAGGAAACGGCAGGAACGACTCTCGGCCCGGAAGTGTACGAGTCTGCGGCCAGCGGTTTGATCGGTTACTGGCGTTTCGATGAGCTCGAAGATTTGGGCGTCGGTGGAGACGGCGCCACCGATGACGTCAGAGATTATTCACTCAATCAGAATCACGGCGATATAGTGGGCACGGTCGCCATATCAGGTATCGTGACTGCTGTTGATGAGGAAAACAGCGGAGCCACGGTCCCCGAGCAATTCACTTTGTACCAGAACTACCCGAATCCCTTCAACCCTGCTACCACGATTACGTATTCGCTACCAAAAGAGAGTCAGGTAAAACTAACGATCTTCGATATTCTCGGCAGAGAAGTAGCCGTTTTGGTGGATGATGTGAAGCCTGCAGGCGGCCATCGTGTTCGATTTGATGCGAGTCAACTGCCCAGCGGGCTTTACTTTTACCGGGTTGCCGCCGGGGCGTTTCGGGAAACGCGCCGCATGCTTTTGGTCAAATAAGGACAAAGACAGGATAGAGCCTTCCAGGTTTTGCAGACCTGGAAGGGTCTGCATGTCGCGCTATCGTTTTTTGACCACAGAAAGATTATTTTCTTTTAGAAAAGAAAAACATTGAATTTCGTGGATTGGCGGCGAAACCAAATTCCTCATTTTTCGGATTTGCCCTCCGTTCACAAACTACTTCTCAATTCCCGGCTCAACCAGGCCCGCGCCACGCGCCAGTCCCTCCTGACGGTTGACACGGAAACCTCGAGGACTTCGGCGATCTCCTCGTGGGTCAACCCTCCGAAGAAGCGGTATTCCACCACTTTGCTTTGCCGTTCGCTCAATTTTTCTAAATCCGACAAGGCCGCGTCCAGGGCAAGCAGCTCCTGGGGACGGGTGTCGCGCAACATGGCGCCTTCATCAAACGTGACCAGCGGTTCATCGCCGCCGCGTTTTTCCGCGCTGCGTTTCTGGGCATAGTTGATCAATATCCGGCGCATGGCTTGTGCGGCGATGGCATAAAAATGCGCCCGGTTTTGCCAATTTACGCGAGTTTGCTCTACAAGCTTCAGATAGGCCTCATGAGCGACTGCGGTCGCATTCAAAGTATGATGTGCACGTTCACCCCTGAGCTGGCGTTGCGCAATGGCGCGCAGTTGATCATAGACCAGGGGGATCAACTGATCGACAACGTCGCGATGACCGCCGCTCAACTCTGCCAGAAGCTTGGTGATCTTTCCCGGATCGGCTAACATTTGTTGATCATCCACGAATAAATTAATTTTGTAAAGCCGCTTAGGGGAAAAATAAAGCCTTTACAACTAAGGATCAACAGATTTGTGTTGGTTCGACGCTATCCGGTTATCTCTGACTCTGCGTTTAATACAAAGTGTTGAAATGTGCCAAATCTGACAAATATCAGCACATCTTACCTAAACTGCCATCCACCCAAAATACCGCATATGGGTAATTGAACATACACATTACATTTCGTAAGTTCGCAGCATGAACGTCGACAACATCACAGTTGCGATTGTTGAAGATGACCGCGAAATCCGCCAACTGCTAACCCTTATTATTGACGGTTCTCCCGGGTATGCCTGCAAACAATCGTTCAACGATTGCGAGACCGCGATCCCGGAAATCGAAGGTGATCCGCCGGATGTCGTGTTGATGGATATCGATCTGCCCGGCATGTCCGGCATCGAAGGCGTGCTGCAACTGAAGGCCAAGCTGCCGGACACCGATTTTATCATGCTGACCATCAAAGA
>JBHHWX010000827.1:0-2230 GCA_046756745.1 bacterium
ATTTTTGGGGAGCTCTCAGGCGATTCCGGGGCGTTTTTCGTTTTGTAGATTTTTATCAGGGTTTGAAAAAGACCTACTTGTCATTTATCCAAGAAACTGTTCATTATTCTTTCTAAATCATCTTCCGATTTTAGCGAAATTCTAAGTTCACATCCTTGGCTCTGCTGCACGAACTTCACGTTCGTCCCCAAAGCTGTCTGAAGTTTATTTTCAAATAACTTCAACTCAGGAATCATCGGAGTCCGTGTTTTTTTCGAGGGAGGATTATTTAGTCTGTGCATTTCGACTTCAGCTTGCCGTACAGATAAGCGCCGTTTTTTAATGCGTTCCGCCAACCCAAGCTGATGCTCCTTATTCTTCAATGACAACAGCACTTTTGCATGTCCCATCGTCAGACTTCCTTTGGAGATCTCCCGCCAAAGGGCGGTAGGTAATTGTAAAAGACGAAGAAAATTTGAGACGGATGATCGATCGAGGCCCATTCGATTCGCAATCATTTCTTGTGTAAAAGAAAACTCTGAAATGAGTTTTTCATAAGCCTGAGCTTTTTCAATCGGATTAAGATCTTCTCTCTGAAGATTCTCAATCACGGCCCACTCCATCAAGACCTGATCATCGATTTCTTTTACAATCGCCGGAATCTGGTCGATGCCAGCAATCTTAGCTGCCCGCCAACGGCGCTCCCCGGAAACCAGTTCGAATTTCTGATCGCCATTTTTTCGGACAATAATGGGCTGAATAACGCCGTGCTGCTTTAAAGAAAGGGATAAAGATTGGAGTGCTTCCGAATCAAAAACTTGTCTCGGTTGGTAGCGATTTGGAATGACCTGCTCTACGTCAATATTAGCAAGCTCTTTTTTCTGAAACGCCTCCCCTACTTCACCAAGATTAAAATCAAGTCCTTTCCCTATGCCTATGCGCTTCTTCTTCATCTAACAAGAACTTTGCTATAAGACGAGCCGATCCTGAAAATTCCCTGTCTTCAGCTCAAATATGACACTTCATCCAAATATCGTTTTATCTTCGTGGTAAAAAGGGCACCCCGGCTCTTTTTGATTTCACCA
This sequence comes from bacterium, assembly GCA_046756745.1. Lineage (GTDB taxonomy): Bacteria > Zhuqueibacterota > Zhuqueibacteria > Oceanimicrobiales > Oceanimicrobiaceae > JBHHWX01. The sequence goes on from JBHHWX010000827.1 coordinate 1,065, forward strand.
AAAGTACTTTCTTCTTTCACTTCACTTAAGGCCCGATAAATGAAATTATGATCCACGGTTTTACACATGTTTTCATAGTATGATCGAGGATAGTTTTGGTCTCCTAACTCATGGATTATGTGATCGACAAGAAATTCATCCACATCAGACAATTCTGATTGTTGTTTCTTCGCACTCCCCTTTTTGATTTTGAGCTCCACCTTTTGAACCTTATTTTCTGAATAAAACCTATAGGAGCTTATGTATTCGTTTTCAGTCAGATCTTCCAAAGCCGGGGTAATCACCTGTTTGACTTTTGAAGGTGTATGACTTGAGAGAGGAATCACCTTTGCGAGCTCAACGAGATCATAAACAATCGTTTTTGAACGATAGGATCGCTTATCCAAAATCCCGTAAAGTCGTTTTGGAATGGGTTTCTTTAGTTTCAAATAAAAGTTCAAATCCAAGGGTTTAACGTAATAGGCTTTTAAGGACTCAATGTAGTATGAGCCGAAATACACCACAACATTTGTCCGCGTAGATGTATCGTCGATGACCTCATTAAAATTGAGCCTTTCAATCAGGAAGAAACTGTCCGGCACATATCGTTTTGCCCCTTTTAAGAAAAACGCGTTTTCCGAAACATATCGTGTGATGTGAAGTCGCTCAAGAGAACTTTTGATGTTCTTGTAGGTTGTTCCTCCCATTTTTAGTCCGAGAATATCGACTATTGAATAGATAGAAAATGAAATTTTTCTGCTTTCAACAACCCGATCAATTCCTGTCGTGTAGACGATTTTATCGAGAGCTCTTTTTACATCAAGATCAAACGGTCCAGGAAGGTGATTATCTGGGCCTGCTATCATTGTCCATGACTGCCGAAGACTTCTTTTAGTCGAATGGTCTTTGATCCACCTTTCGTAGCGATATTCTTTTAATTTTTTTAGATTTTTGAGAGCAACACATGTAAATGGGAATTCTTCTAAATTACACTCAACAGCGATGAGTTCAGATGGAGGTCTCAGGGAAAGGGTTTTAGTCACTTTAAATTCAGCCGGTTTAAGTTATTAAATTTGTTATAACCCGCTATTAAAATTACAAAGTTATTAATTATATGTCAGGAAAAAGCTCTTTTTATTCAGTTGGTTACGAAAAATTTTTTCCTTGGAATACCAGTAAATTTTCCT
>JBHHWX010000828.1:0-2225 GCA_046756745.1 bacterium
GTTGACTTGCTGGTGCAGCCGTTTCGCTTTTTAGATGAAAAGAATAACCCGAAGCTTGCATTCATGACGTTTTCATTCCCAAAAATCAAGAGTCGGTTTATAAATCTGGCTGCGAATACAGATCCGGAATATTCTCTTGTTCACACTTTGATGGTGTACAACGATGAAAAGACAGAAACGGAGCGTTTCGTCGACACTCCAACAGGACTTGAAAACATGTCTACTTTCACCGTGCCGCATTTGGGAAATCAACGCGAATATGCGGTTGTTTCTGAAGTGTTTGGCGAATTCGTACAGTCGAACCGCGAAGAGGTGACTAAGCAGGTAATCGGAGTTGGCAAACAAACGGTTCTGGCTTCTCCACCTCTTTCTACCTCCTCCGAACATCTCGAGTTGAGCGATTTGCTTATAGGAATCAAGTATCCTCAAGAATCCGGCGCCAGCCGTAACCGATTCCCGGTTATCCCTAGCAACAAAATTTGGGAAACAGATTCGTTGAAAATATATTTGGAAGTTTACCATCTCTTCCTCGATTCCAAAGGGATGGCTCATTTTAATATTGACTTTGAGGTGTCCAAACTGCAGGGCAAAAAGAAAAACAAAGAAGAAAGTATTTCTTTGTCATTTAATTTTGATTCCCCGTTTAGAACGTCCAAGGAGACATTTGAGATCGATATTTCAAAATTGTTCCCGGGCAATTATGAGTTTTTGGTTAAGGTCACGGATACCGTTTCTCGGGAAAGCAAAGAAAGAACCGCTGCTTTCGAAGTACAGGGTGAGGGCCAAATTAAATAACGTTTCAACACATGAGCTCGCCGGGACGCCTTCGCGAAGAGGTTTTTAAATTGCGCATTTTAAGCTCTAAGCTCCGTCTCCGCGGCGACGTAATCTATCGTTTTTACGAAGCGTCAAACGCACCCGGGGACGGGTGCTTGAGCATTTTAGAGAGTATCACTCATTACTGTAAATTTCCGCACCCTTATAAAATGCCCCCCAGGCAAACCAGAATGCATTAAATGATGTCGGTTTGTCTAATTTGGCGCCGGCCAGAGGTCCGGCAATCGCTTCCCCCAGAACATTCCAGGTAGAACCGGTTTCGTTGTCTTTAAAAGTAAACGGAAATGTCGCTGTTTCTGCAAGTTTAAAAGTCAAAGCCGCGCCGTTTACGATTCGAACATAGGAGGTTACAAAATTTTCTTGCCCAACATCGATGACCAGAATCTCTTTGCTGCCGACACTGTCATGAATGAGGCGTTGCTCCTGGTTGCTATCGATCGAGTACACTTTGCTTTTGAAATTGTCAGGCCCGCTCCCGGCTAAAACGCCGTGAACCCGCTGCTTAAACGGCAGCCTTTTATCGAGATCTTTCATTTGAAATAGAGGAGGTGAATTCGGGAGGTCGTAGTCGGGGTAAGCTGTTCCCGGGCGTTGGTATGGACGATTAAATCCGGTGCTCGCCGATAGGATTTCGGTATCCGGGTAGAGTTTTTTCCACGTTCCCCAAGAAGTTTCTATGGATGGATACGGGATTTGTTTCGTATCCCGTAAAGCGCCTTCATCACACTGCAGCCGCAATTGCGGCCAATGGCTGTCCGTATCGCGGTCGAACATGATGAGATTATTATTAAAGAGCAGACCGGAGACGCCGAATTTCAGTTGTCGTCCTAAGATTTCTCCATCAAAAACCACGGCGGTGCCGGTCAAAGGACAATAGCTTACGGTTAACGTTTTACCCTGTATCTTTTCGTTCACCACTTCATGCCAATCTAAAATCGTATGCGGATAGGCGATGGCTTTATCCCCCACCACAATCCCAACCACGAGGTCTTCGTCGCTCAAATAATCCGCTTGCTCCGCCAGAATCTTAACCGGGTCGAATAGAGAGGGGATGCCATCTTTCGGCACCCCTCCTGACACGATCTCGCCTTCAGGAATATTCCACCCCGAGGTCATGGGAGGGTTTGTTGGGTTGTTGGGTCTAGTTGTCGATGACGTACTTTCCGTAGGACTCTGACATGAATAAATGCCAATGTTCATCAACAAAGAAAAAATAACCAGTAAGAATCGTTTCTTATTCATTTGTCCTCCAGCAACTTATCGTTTTAAAGATGATGTAGAGTGTTGTCGTCTCGGACGGATTTATCGACCTAAGTTCATGCTATATAGTGTCTGAACGAAAACTCTTTAAAATGCTCAAGCACCCGTCCCCGGGTGCGTTTGACGCT
>JBHHWX010000829.1:0-2223 GCA_046756745.1 bacterium
GGTCCTTTACTGGAGGGTTTAGAAATTAAGTTGTCCGAAGTGTTCCGCAGGATCGAGGATTATTTTTGACCGGATAACGGCGGCTTCACCTGCCACTTGAAACTCACCCCAACCGCGAGATGGTCGCTCAGTTTATTGCCTTCCGTATCCACAAAATCAGCGTCAATGTTCCAGAAAACCGGTTTGAGGGTTAAGTTGTCTGATTCGCGAAACAAGACCCGATCCACGAGTTCTTGATCGCAATTGAGAAGGCGACAACTGTCGGTCAGTCCGGCGCCCGCGAGTAACTCCTGTAGCAACTGCTCGTCTTCGGGTCGGTTTATGGTATCCAAATTGGTATCCCCGGCCAGGATAATCGCTTTTCCCGCTGAACGAGCCTGAATGGCACTCAACAATTGCTGAATTTGTTTATTTCTTGCTTCGATGTCCAGAACTCCGCTACCTGAATCCATGTGCAGATTATAGATATCAACGATAACCCGGGGAGCGAGTGTCGTTTCAGCTACTGAAAACCCTTTTGAGGCCAAGCAATCGTTGCCGTTTTGATTCGAGCACACATTCCAGGACTCGCGTTGAAAAGCTGTAAACATGAAATTAACAAATCGGTTCAGACCATCACCAAAGTCGAACTGGCCAGAGCTGCTATGCGGTTGGGATTGATAGGGATGTTGTGCCTTTGATTTCAGTTGTTCATGAAAAACAAAATCCTCTTGAACCAGAACGATGTCGTAATTGTTCAGCAGCGGGCTTATCAAAGGCGTGTTTTTTTCAGGATTGGATGGAGAAATACCTTGAGGAAGTCCCGCTACATTGTATGTAAGAAGGGCAAACTCACCAGAGGCCGGATTGACAGCATCCGGGTCAGTAAAGTTAGAACAACGGATAAACAAACAACATACAATAAGCGCTGCCTCGAAGAGTTTTGTGAGCATTTTGCTCGGTCCTCAATGTCCTTCTATTTCGTGCGAAGCGAAATCCACCGACTTTGGCAGTCGTCGCTGACTTTAGACTGAAATGATTGAAATATAATCCGGATTATTCTTAAATTCTACAAAAAATTACAAATGAACCCAAATGACACGAATTTTTAACATATTCACATCTTTTCTAGATGCGGCTTTCAACTTCATCTATCCCCCCTTTTGCATCGTTTGTGAGTCTCGCCAGCAATCCGGCGCAGTCTTAGTATGCGAGGTCTGTTGGGAAAAATTACCCAGACTCGAACCCCAGGTTGGCGATGCTGCAATTTCGGGCGTCTCTCGTTCCTTGTCGGTATGGGAGTACGGCGATGGAATGCAGAGAATTATCCATGAATTCAAGTTTTTCGGGAAGAAATCATTGGGCCCGTTTCTGGCTTTGGAAATGGCTGGGCATGCTAAAAAGGATCGGGACTTTTCGCATGCTGATTTAATTGTGCCGGTACCGCTGCATCCAACCAAACTTCGAGAACGGGGGTTCAATCAAAGCGTCATCTTGAGCGAACACGTTGCGAGGATTTTACATATTCCTGTTCAACCAAACGTCCTCATCAGGAAACGTTATACCAAACCCCAGTCGACGCTCAATTCCATTCAGCGGGAAAAGAATATGCGGAATGCTTTTGACGTCCAAAATGTTCAGCTTATTAAATATAAAAGCATTATTCTTGTGGATGATGTGATGACCACAGGTTCCACGGTAAAAGCCTGTGCTGAGTGTTTACTTGGAGGAGGCGCACATTGTATATTAACACTGACTGCCGCGAAGACAGTAAAGTGAGGTAACCGGTCAGTTACGGATGGGTGGCGGTGTACAAGTTTCAGCTTGCTTTTAGAGGGGCGGGGCAAAAGCACGCTAAAGCGTGAACACGCAACGAATGTCCCATCCACTTAGCGAAGGCGTCCCGCCGAGCGCTCTACAATACTTATCGGACATCCTGTATCAGGGACAATCGGCCGAATATTTAAGTCATTTCGAATCGTTTCAACAAGTCCAAAGTTCAGGAGATGAATCGCTCGGCGGGACGCCTTCGCTAAGCGTTTCGACTCATTAGTGTCTGAACGAAAACTCCTTCCTCTTCCCGAAGGCCTCTGGCCGAGGGGTGAATTCCTGCATGGCTCGGCGGGACGCCTTCGCAAAGAAGTTTTTAAATCGCGCATTTTTCGAGTTTTCGGTCAGACACTAATTACCCTAACTGGCCGATTACAAAGTGACAATTATTTTTCTTGTAAATCTATAAAAAAA
>JBHHWX010000830.1:0-2215 GCA_046756745.1 bacterium
GCAAAAGAAAAACGACGAGGCGTTTCTCGCAATCGAGACGATTGCGTTACGTACACTTTCTCGCTTGACAAACACGCGGTTTTTTCTTATCATATAATGACTTCATGAACTGCTTGTAACAAAAAGACGAATTTTTGCAAAGCTCGATCAAGGAGTTGCAACGCCTGCTTGTAGCCTTTCCCGATGGCGTCGACAGCGCTCTGGCGTTGGAAGTCGCTGGGAGGCTCTCGGAGATAATGTTTTGTCTACACTCTTAAACAAAAACAGAGGGAGAAGATGAAACACATAGTCAAAAATCTGTTACCGGTAGTTATTTTGTTCGCGAGCGGGATTTTATTCGCTCAAACCGAAATCAAGCTCACCGCCAGCGATGGCGCACAAATGGACTTTTTTGGCACAGCCGTAGCCATGGACGGCAGCTTCGCCGCAATTGGCGCGCCTCGCAGCGACAATGAAAACGGCAACGATGCCGGCGCGGTGTACATTTTCAAACGCCAAAGCGACGGTTCCTGGAATGAAAGGCAAAAGCTGCTCGCCAGCGACGGCGCTGACGGCGACCGCTTCGGCGGCGCTTTGTCCATGAGCGGCAAATTTATGATCGCCGGAGCGCAGAATCATGCCGGATCGGGATCTGCCTACATCTTCGAACGAACTGGCGGCGTTTGGTCGGAAACGGCGAAGCTCACCGCCAGCGATGGGCAAGCAGGCGACCAATTCGGTGTTTCCGTAGCCATGGAAGATGACATCGTTGTCATCGGCGCTTCTGGCGACGACGATAACGACCAAAACGCCGGCTCGGCCTATATTTTTCAGCGTGATAACGACGGTACCTGGCACCAAGTACAGAAGCTTTTGGCCGGCGATGACCCATTAATTGAACATATCGACGATCTGTTCGGTGGCTCTGTGGCCGTCTGTGGCGATGAAGCAGCAGTCGGCGCGGAACAACATGACTTCCCAGAGGTGGGATCCGGAGCGGTCTATATTTTTACACGGAATAACGGCGCTTGGTCTCAAACTCAAAAGCTGGACGGACCACCCAGCGATAACGACGTCTTTGGGAGCTCTTTGGTTATGTCTGCGGGTAGACTTGTGGTTGGGTCACGTTTCGCAGAGGGGGGCTACGGTTCAGACGCCGGCAAGGTCTATATTTTTGAACTCAACGAGAACGGTACGTGGTTGCACTCACAAGGCTTTGAGGCCAGCGACGCGGGTAACGGCTGGGATTTTGGAACATCTGTGGAGCTTGCAGGGAATCTTTTGGTGACTGGCGCCGCCCGCGCCCGCACCAGACGCTATGATAATGATGACACAGGTGCGGTTTACCTTCACCGCCAGGAAAGCGATGGTCTCTGGAACGAAGTACAGAAGATAATTCCGACCGGCGCATCTGCGGCTGGTCAGGATGTAGCGTTTGCCGACAACCTTCTCCTTATTGGCGATAGTTCTGATCACGAGAGAGGGAACTTCGCCGGGGCCGCTTACGTCTTTGAAGTCGTCACCGGCTTCTGCGACGATTTTGGGGACGGCGCTGCCGAGGGCTGGTCGCCGCTTAATGCGGACTCCTGGACCGTGGCTCAGGACCAGGGAAGCTTCGCCTATTTTTTGCAAGACGACAACAACCCGGATAATCCGGCCCTGCTCGGTGAATACGCGATTTTTGACGAGTTCGTCGGAGCGCATTTTTCCATTCAGTGTCTGGCTCGCAGCGCAGAAGATGTAGCTTCATCCAACCGACCGGATGTGGCGCTGGTGTACGAATTTTATGACGACCAAAACTACTCGTACGTGGTTTTCAACAAAGACAAGAATTTCACCCGAATTGCGAAGGTGGTCGATGGCGTGCGTACCATTTTGGCCACTTCCGATGGTTCGGTGCCGGTCATCCAAGACGATGATTATCATATCCTGAAGGTCACACGCAAGCTAAAGAGAAATGTAGACTTCTGGAATACTATCGAGAACCGAATTGAGGTTTTCTACGACGGCAAGCTGGTGATGACGGCCAAAGATCCTGAACCGCTGCCGGGCAGATATGGCGTGGGCTCGAAAAACGACCGGGCTTATTTTGACATGGTCAACGTCAACGATATCTGCGGCCAGGACATTGCCGTGCCCGTGGAGCTCACCGCCTTCCGCGCCACAGCTCGGGAGGAAGGAGTGCAACTGCTTTGGCAAACCGCCTCCGAATCCAACAATTTCGGCTTTGAGGTCG
>JBHHWX010000831.1:0-2211 GCA_046756745.1 bacterium
TGTCTAATAATGGACACAGAAATTGGGGGGTAGCAGGCTAATAGAAATATGTTAGGCATATCCGACCGTAACCTGTACCTAATTTGACTTAACTCAAATCTCTGGCAAAAAAAGAATGAAAGAAATCCAAGTATACTAATCAGCTACCGTCCGATTACTTCGGCGGCGGCGTTCAAAGGATGAAACTTTTTTGTTTTGAAGCAGTTCTGAAAACTGGAATGAGACAACAGATCACAAAAATCATATCGGCTTTCTTGATTGTCAGCTTTTTCTACGGCTATTCCGATTTACTTCCCATTGTAATGGCATGTCGAGGAGGCCCTGCTCCGGTCAATTTACCAGCCGCATGTGGCATGGCCGTTTGCTGTTGCAGTCAGGATGAACACCCCGATGATGGCAGCTTGTGCGAGATGGTAGCCACACAAAAAGGGCCGGCGCAAGGGAAAGCGCCCACGCGGTTTGTCTGTTCATTTCGTACGTCAAATTGTGATCCGGTAACGAACGTTCCGGTTCTCACGCTCAGCAAAAACATTCTGTCGTTGGCCGATTCAATCGAAATTTCCTGCTTTCCTAACGATTTGGAATTTATCCCTTTTTTTGCTCCGACTTACTTGAACGATTACGTTGCCGCAATTTTCCATCCTCCCCGTGTTTAACCTTTCCTCAGTGTTAGCTTTTACCACTTGCTAGCACTTCACATTGTTTTACTCATTAAGTAGCACTCATTGTGTTCTAGCTAGCAATGACGGGATACGTGCGTGTGTTGGCCAGAACAGATCATTTCAACAATGGAGGAAAGGAGTTTCAATCATGAAATGTCTTACGTGGTTTTCGTTTATAGTTATTTTTATGAATATCAACACAGTCGACCAAGCGGTCGCCGGCTGTGGTGCCGCAACCTGCCCTTTGAATACACATCGTTATCTCCATTCCGGACGGTTAATACTCGGTGTTGCACGAGAGTATATCAACCAGGATCAAATCCGTCTGGGCTCGTCAGAATCGCTTGTCGGCGCATTTAGGCAGCCGGATCAGGAACACGACGAAGTGCAAACCATCAATTCTCGCGACATTTTCCGCCTGCAATACGGAGTTTTCGACCGGTTGGCGTTGAATGTAGAACTGCCGTTTGTTCACCGCGAGCACAGCCATTTCGTCATCGAAGAGAGCGAGTGGGAATCCTGGAACTTTACAGGCCTCGGAGATGTCATTGTGAGCGGCCAATTTGCGGCGCTGCTACCGCCTTCCGAGTTTTCTCCTTACGTGAGTTTCGCCTTCGGTGTCAAGCTTGCGACCGGTGTGACTACTGCGCTAAATAGTGAAGGTGAGGAAGCGGAAGTCACTATTCAGCCCGGCACGGGCTCCACTGATGTAATCCTGGGTTTTGACTATCGCCAGGCGCTTTTAAGCGTGCCAACGCTTTCCGGCGATGTTCATGCCACCTTACCATTAAGTATCGGTGTAACATACCGTATTAACGGTGAAGGAACACTGGATTGGCGTTTTGGCAATCAGTTGATCGCTTCGATTGGAACGGAATACCGGTTTGCAAGTCGCGCCAGCCTGCTGTTTCAGATTAACGGACGTTTTCAGGAGAAAGCGGAACCGGGACGAGTGGACATCGGAGATGTACCGCCTGGCAACACCGGCGGGACGTGGGTTTTCGCCAGTCCGGGATTGCGTGTCCAACTCACTGATGCGTTTGCGGCCTACGCTATCACTCAAATCCCGGTTTATCAAGACGTGAATGGTATCCAGCAGACCTCGAATCTCAATTTGCAATTCGGTTTATCTTTTGAGACTGGATTGCTTGAGTGAGAAACGATTCCAAGGCAATCTACGCACCGATTGCTTTGTTTCATTGCAATCCCGGGGATTGTCTTTCGTAACGAAACGACAATACACGGCGCTCATGACGGCATTGGCGCAGCGCTGGGAATGATTCCGATGCTCTTTTCCACCGGCATCGGCAGCGAAGTGTTGCGCCCGTTGGCGACATTCTTTTAAAGTGGTCGGGAATTTGATGAGAGGGCAATGACAATAAAGCCGGAAGTGCCTCTGCCTTCACAAAATCATTCAGATGCAATGGAAGGTCTGCTTAACTATAAACTCAAAGTTGCCAGGAGTCCAGTCATGAGCTTGCGAGTATCTTTTAACGCCACAGTTTTTCTTTGCATTTTAAGCACGGGACTTGACCTTTACGCGCAGCCT
>JBHHWX010000832.1:0-2207 GCA_046756745.1 bacterium
CCATTGGAGCAGTTGTCATTTTAACAATTGAAACACACAAAGTAGGCAGTTGGCAATAGGCAAAAAACGGCGCATCTTTTTAATTGCTTACTGCCAATTGCCTACTGGAAAATTGCCTCGTTTAAACAAGTGAAGTCTTACAACATCGACAATCTTTTGTCGATAGAGGCGCTGTAAGCGCCTAACACACTCTTCATCTTAGAATTCCGCTGTCAGACCTACCAAAAAATTACGATTTTCTTCGAGAAATCTGTCTCTCAAAGTATAGGCATAATTCCCCACATTATTGACCCCGGCCAAAAACGTAAACTGCTTCCAGTTGTAAAGCACCCTGACATCCACCACTTTTTGCGATACAAATTGGTGCCCGCCTGGCAGCAGATAGTCTTCTTGTGGGCTGCCGTATTTAAAATCTGCCTGAAATTCAAACTTGCCGATTTGTACAGAAGCGCCGATGAATGCAATCAGTTTCTGGCGGTGTTTTAATAAGTTGTTGGTTTCTTTATTATGCGGATTCAAATAGGTGAGATTAACACGCAGGCCAAGACGATTGTGCCACCAACGGCTGTTGGAGACGAATTCAAATCCGGGAATACCCACTTCCGTTGTATTCAGAAAAGTCGCCGTTGAATCACTGATGGCCTGAGGTTCAATGAGGTCGTGGACATCGGTGTAAAAGCCATTGAGCTCAATAAACCAGGCCGGTGTTATCTTTTGTTTCAATCCCAATTCATACGACCATGATGTTTCCGATCTCAGGGTTTCATTAGCAACAAAAGTGATATTAGTTATTTCCTGGTTATCAAAAAACAGTTGAAAAATTACCGGGAACTTAAACCCATTGGAAATGCTGCCTTTTAGGGTCGTCTTTCGAAACGGATGAAAATTGAGTCCTATTTTGGGGCTAATATGATCATACACCCTGGCTTCATTAAGCCTGAAAGAAGTGTCGGGCTCAGCAAAAATCTTATATCTGTCATATCGTCCACCCAATGTCATGTTGAGATTAGGAAGTAATCGCCAATCAGCCTGTAAATAGGGCGCGGTTAACAGAGCGTTGCGTTGGCCGTAAGCATCGGATTTTACTCTATCCAATTTGAAATCAGAACCCCAGGTAAAAGAAAGCGTGTTCGATGGCAAATAAGTCCCTTGAATGGCGCCGCCCAGTCCGAGAGCGGGTGAAAAATCTACATCGGTCGCCTGTGTACCGATCAAAAACCGGTTGAGAAAAGTTCGGATTTCCACCGCTGCTTTAGATGAAATGAGACGGTGATATTTGGCAAACAGGGTTGAGCCGGACCGTGTCTGGTGCTTGTCTGCTTCGCCAGCGGCAACGCGTGTCGCCTCGATCTGGCTCCTCCAAACGACAAACACATCCGAGTCATCGTGCATATAATTACCGAAGAAAGTCAGCTCTGAATTGTCCTGAAAGCGATAGTTGAATCTCCCGGAGATGTTGTATCGTTCGTATGAGCCATTTTGAGTGTAACCTGTTGAGTAACTTCGGCCTCCTGACACTCTTAACCCTAAATGACCAATTTGCCTGCTGTGAGTAAAATCCTGGCGATTATAGTGCAAGACATTGTCAGTCCAGTCCCAACCCGGCTGTTTGAAGTCATCATAAACTCCCGCCATTGTGCGAATATAAGTTCGGCTTTTTGGGGTTGGCTTTCTGGTAATAAAATTGATAACCCCCCCCATGGCTGAAGATCCGTAAATGGCAGAACCGGCGCCACGCACGATTTCCGCTCTTTCAATATCAGCCGGAGAAACCATAAACCAATTCACGCTGCCCATATCACTGCTCATGAGCGGGACGCCATCCATCATCACCAGAACACGGCCGCCAATCCCAAAAGTCCAGCCATCTGAACCACGAATATTGACATTCTCTTGCAAAATCTGCACGCCGGCCGCGGTCTCTAACGCATCTTCTATGCGCAGCGGGCTTCTTTGTAAAATGTCTTTTGCAGTCAAAACCTCAACCGCGGCAGGGGTGTTATCTGCATCCTGCTCCCACTTGCTAACTGAAATGACCACCGGGTCAATCTCGATGGGGCTCTCTTCCAACTCAATTCTCAAAGGCGCGGTCTCTTCATGAATTGTCAATGCTGCAACATTTTTATTCGCATATCCAATCATAGATATGCGCAAGGTATAAATTCCGAAAGGAACCCGGTTAATTTCAAATTCGCCTGCACGATTTG
>JBHHWX010000833.1:0-2200 GCA_046756745.1 bacterium
TCGACAATCTTTTGTCGATAGAGGCGCTGTAAGCGCCTAACCCTGACAGAGTTATTAATCAACAGAATCATACATGAGCTAAATAAATACTCAAATCTTGATATTCCAGGTCAAACAAATCCGACAATGACTTTAAAGTGCTTTGCCCGCGGTACAAATAAGTGCCTTTTTGTAAACAGGAATATTTCTTCAAAGCCGTATCCAGTCCCAGTCTGGCAACCTGTAACACCCAGGGCAAAACGGAATTGTTCAATGCATGAGAAGCGGTTCTGGCTACCGACGACGGGATATTGGGAACACAGTAGTGGATGACCCCATTCTTGACATAGGTTGGGGATGACAAGGCAGTCGGCCGGCTGGTTGCAACGCAGCCGCCTTGATCGATAGAAACATCAATGATCACAGAGCCGGGTTTCATCTCTGTGACCATTTTTTCCGATACCAGGTGAGGCGTTTTTTCCCCGCGGATTAAGACTGCGCCCACCAAAACATCGGCGAATCGCACCGATCTTTCTACGAGAAGGGGCGTGACAATGGACGTTGAAACGCGTTTGTTGAGCAGCCGGTCACCCTCTCGCAGCCTGTTGATATCCTTATCGAGCACCAAAACCTGGGCGCCTAATTCCGAAAAAGCGCGGGCGGCATGAAACCCGACGGCGCCCGCTCCCAGAATCACGACATTGGCTGGCGGTATACCGGCCACGCCCGCTAAGGTGATGCCTCGCCCGCCATGGACGCTTTCCAAACATCTGCCGGCTATTTGGGGTAAAAGCAGTCCGACTATTTCGCTCATGGCGGTTAGAATCGGCAAAGTCCCGTCGGGTTGTTCGCAGAATTCATATCCCAGCGCAGTCACCTTTTTTTGACATAAAATATCGATCACCGGTTTGCGGGTCATTCCTAAGCTCAAAAATGAAAAGATCATTTTCCCGGAATCCAAAAAGCCGCACTCCTGTTGAGTAGGCGGCTGAATTTTTGCGATGAGCTGGGAACGATGCAGCACATCTTCTCTCGAAAACACCAGCTCAGCACCCACGTTGCGAAATTCCCGGTCAGAGAAACCGCTGAATTCTCCCGCCCCTCTTTCAAAATAAACAGTATGTCCCTCGTTAGTTAACGCATAAACTCCCACGGGAGTCAGCGCAATTCGGCGTTCTTCAACCGAGACCTCATTGGGAATGCCAATGTTCATTACAATTCTCCTGAGTAATTGACGTAAGCACAATTTCAGCGATAACGACGCCTTTCTCAATCTTGTAGTTGACAGGAAAGTTGAGTTTTTCACTGATGCGTTTCATCACTTTATTTTCCGGAAGAATATTCGCGATAACACGCTTGATATTGGCCCGCTGTGCGATCGACAGAAGTCGGTTTAACAATTCCGTTCCTAATCCCTGACCCTGGCACGAATCGATCACGAGAACTGCAAACTCCGCGGAGCTGGCGTCCGGCAATTTGTTGAGTCGCCCAACTGCAATGATCTCGGGTCCGTGAGTTCGCGAATTCATGCGTTCGGTGACAATCACGATTTCGTTTCGGTAGTCGATAGCACAAATTTTGGAAAGCCGTTCGTGTGAGGTTCGTGCGCTTAATGTCATGTGATAAAAATAGCGCATGTAAACAGACCGCTCTGAAAGTGTGGCATGGAATTTTCGCAACAGGGGCTCATCCTCAGCGCAGATCAGGCGGATTCTCACTTTGTCGCCGTTTTTCAAAACCCAATCTTTTCTATATCGAAATGGATATGAAAATACAGTCGTTTTTTGTAGTTCATCAATGCACATTTTATCATAAGCTATTTTCACGTTTAGACATCGTCAACATTAAATAAATCTGAAATAATCATGCCATTTTTGAACGAAAAACAAAAAGCCGCTCGTGTGCGTTCAAGCGGCTATAAATCAAAGAGTTAAAAGGATGACAAATTTGAAGGGTTGTTTACATGATATCTAACTGATTCTTAAACTTAGGAAGACTAGTAGGTATGATGCTCATTTTTAGTATACAGAAAACGCCATGTTGCTTTAGGCCAAGACAAGTACCGCAGAAGCCAATTTAGAATGGGAGCTGTTCATGACGACTTGGGGGAGGGATTCAGTTGCAGTGGCCCAGTTCGATGCCTAATTCGGAGATCTTCCGGTATAAAGAAGACAAGCTTAAACCTAACATTTTAGCTGCTTTGCTTTTATCCTGGCCGCTT
>JBHHWX010000834.1:0-2187 GCA_046756745.1 bacterium
GTTTTAAAAGAAGCGCCCCCGGGAGAGCTTTTTGTTAGAACCGTTCTTTTGCTCGATGACAGGACGAAGCAAAACGATACAGCCAAAATAAGAGTTTTTGTCGACGGTAAAGAGATTGGGGCGCCCTGGAGACCCTATAAACTCAAGAGCGGACCTCATAAAGTGAGCGCGAAAAAAGAAGGGGCGTACAAATTGAGAGACGGCGAACAGGCGGTCATGATCGAAAGTGGTCAACGCAAGAACGTAGAATTGGTTTTTGTAAGAAAATAAGGAAAGCTGACCTTCTTCCAGAAGGTTAGCTTTTGGATCAGGTTAATTAAGAAAGACGCTAACCTTCTGAAAAAAGGTCAGCGTCTCTATTCAGGAGGTCAAAATGAAGTCCACCCAAATTGTCACACTTACTGCATTTTTTTTCGTGATTTTGACATTTAGCGGAGGCCGACGGCACACTTTGCAAGTCGGCTCAACCAGCTTTGCCAACGAGTTGAGCCAAAACGCCGAACTCGAGGAGGCGAAGAAATACGTGAATGACGGCCAAACTCAGAAGGCTATCGACATATTGAACAGACTTGTGGCGGACAAATCTCTCCCACCCAACGATCATGTCATCGCTTCGGAGCTTTTAGCGGTGGCGCATGTCTTCAACGCTGAGGATGAAAAAGCCAAGGTGGTTTTTACCACACTAATTCAAGAGTACCCTGACTATCGATACCCTCATTATCAACCCAACCCGGATCACAAACCCACGGATACTTCGTGGTGCTGGACTCATCCGAATTTGGCCAAGAGCTATTTAAGCGCATTGAAAAAGGTCAGCGGTTCCATGAAAGTCGTCCCCCAGAGTCCCGGCATTCAAACCATCGCCATCATTGACTTCGAGAATAACTCCATCGATGACGCTGAAAAGTACGAAAACTTCGGCAGGGCGCTGGCAAAAATTCTCATCACGGATTTCTCGGTGCTCAGCAAACTGCAGGTTGTCGAACGAGAGCGCCTGCAATTTCTCATCGATGAGCTTGAATTAACGGACAAAAAAATCGGCGGCAAAAACGTGATCGACGCCTCCAGCGCTCCTCAGATCGGCAAGCTGCTCGGTGCGCATTCTTTCGTGTTCGGTAGTTTTATGAAATTAGGCAAAACCTTCCGCATTGACGCGCGCATTGTCAAAACAGAAACAGGAGAGATTTTCAAGACGGCATCGGTTGACGGCAAGCCCGACAATATTCTGGAATTGGCATCAAAACTAACCTTGACCATCACAAAAAATCTCGAGGTCGATGTCGAAAAAGTGGAGAGGCGGAAGCTGCGGGAGATGGGACGGAACAAAATACCCATAGAAGCTTGGGCGCTTCTCGGGGATGCTGAATCCATGGCGGAACAGGAACAATATAAAGACGCTTATAAAAAGTTGGAAGAGGCTTTGAAAGTCGCCCCTGATTTCCAGCGGGCGAAGGACTTACTTCGGGTACTCGAGCATTTGGTTTAAAAAAAACGATGTCTGAGCATAGAAATAAACAGTGAAAATAACATCGGTTCAACGCACATTAAACACACTGAACAATTATATTCCAAAATGTTCGGTTAAGAGTGAGAAGGTTTCAAGCTGGTCGGTAGGAATGCAAATAGAGCATTGTCTCCTTGGAACAAGGGGAATATGTCGTGCACTTGTTAATTCAAGACCATATACTGGCAAGATAAAGAAGGTTTTTTTGAGACAGATCATACTTCTAACCGGGATAATTCCTCGTGGGCGTGGTAAGAGCCCAAATGCAGCAACGCCTAACGAACAAACAACCGAATCGGAGTTGCGTGAACTTTTAGCGGAAACAAATCAGTCTGTACAAAAGGCAGCCGAATCAGATTGCGATTGTTGGTGGGAACATTTTGCATTTGGGATTATGAAAAGAGATGCGGCTTTGAAGTTTGTCGAGATTCACAACAAACACCATTTGAAAATTATTTCTGATATATTATCCAACAAAGAGCAAAGAAATTAAACGGATGCCCCTTTGTTTGTAAAAAAACATGCATTCTTAACACTGCTTTTCAAAGAAGCCAAATTAGAAGACCCCCTCGAAGAAATTCATATTTGCCGTGACCCAAAAGACGACAAATATCTTGAGCTTGCAGTTAGCGGGGGTGCAAAGTTTATAGTCAGCGGAGACAAAGATTTACTTGTTTTGAATC
>JBHHWX010000835.1:0-2161 GCA_046756745.1 bacterium
GGAAGTTGGAACGAAACAGGATTGAACCACAGAGGACACAGAGATAAGATACTTTTTTTAGCTTGTCTTTTATTCCTCTGTGCATCTCTGTGTCCTCTGTGGTTAATTTTTTGTATTTTGCATTAGGTTTGGTTTATACGGGACTAAACTCTCTAACTGAATACCGGTCGTCTGCGCTTACATCTTTAAAGGTAAACAGTGCCGGTTTTCCCTTATAGCCCGAAAAATTCATAAAAAAGGGTGAACCTCGCGTAACCCATTGATATAATGGTGATTACCAAATCAAAGCTTCGGACGAAGCAAACCCGCGAGGTTCACCATGACGAAGGATACATCAGAACAGCTACGTTTTCCCACTATTGCCGGATTAAGCGTTCGAGGGGCCTTTGATGGCGGTGCCATGTCATCTGATTTTGGCGCTTTGTTGATCGCAGGCGTGGATCGCCAGATTGGTCTGACCAGACGGCTGGCAGATACATTTTCCGACCAGCGGCATGAATCATATATCACCCATGCCATGCATGAGCTTCTCAAGCAGCGTATTTATCAACAGGCATGCGGCTATGAAGATGGCAACGATTCCAATGATCTCAGAGTTGATCCCATGTTTAAGCTGGCCGTGGGTCGCAAACCATTGGATGAAGACAACAGCCTTGCCAGTCAGCCGACCTTTTCCCGTCTGGAGAATGCAGCCAACCGCAAAGATGTCTATCGCATGACGTGCGCCATGGTGGATCAGTTTGTTGCCGGTTATGCCAAAGCGCCCAAGCTGATTGTGCTGGATATGGATCACACATCAGATCGCACATTCGGCCAACAGGAGTTTTCCTTCTACAACCACCACTATCGCAGCTACTGCTATCTGCCGCTGACTATCTTTGAAGGGATTTCCGGCAAGCTGGTTGCAGCCGTGCTAAGACCGGGCAAACGTCCGACTGGCAAAGAGAACGCCGTGATCATGAAACGTATGATCAAACGCATCCGCAAGTTTTGGCCGCGCACGCATATCATTCTGCGTGGCGACGGTCATTTCTCCAATCCTGATTTGATGCAGTTGTGCCTTGATGATAATCACATGGATTTCATCTTTGGTCTGCCCTCCAATAAAAAACTGGCGGAAATGGGTAAACCGGCCATGGATAAAGCCAGAGCGTTGCATGCATATCGAAGCTCATTGCTAAAAGCCAATGAAGCCAAACCGGAAAGCACCCGCATCTTTGAGGAATATGAGTATGGGGCAGGCTCATGGCCACAGGCATTCCGTACTATTCTCAAGGCGGAAGTGATGGATGCCGGTGATAACCCGCGCTTCATCGTAACCTCAATGAAGAATATCAGCCCTGAAATGGCCTATGAGGAATTATATTGTAACCGTGGTAATGATGAACGCTATATCAAGGAGCTGAAAAACGACCTTGCATGCGACCGCACCTCGAACTCAAGCTTTCTGGCTAACTGCATGCGATTGATCATCAGTTGCGCCGCTTATACGCTGATTCACTCGCTGCGTTCCGAAACGCTGAGGGGCGCCGAAATGGCCAGGGCGTCGGCATCCACCATTATCTCAAAGCTGTTCAAAATAGCAGTTCGCCTTGTCCAGTATAAAGACCGAATCAAATTACATCTGCCAAGTTCATGCCCGGCCAAGGCTTTGCTATTACAGGTCACAGAGATTCTTTACAAAATCCCGCCGCCCAAACTCGCCTGAGCGCAAATTGAAGAGACAAGCCGAGAACTCAGCCTGATTTTAATATCGGGGGGAACAATCATGCGCCTTATTCAAATTTTTAATGCAGAAAGGCTATCAACCCGCCTCGGCATGCACCGAAAATCACTAATAATGGAAAAACAGAGTGAAAATCACCAAAAAATGACATTTAAACCATTTTATCTATGTGGGTATAAAGCCGATTGACAGGTTTATGAATTATTCGGGCTATAAACTTAATTGAGCCAGAAGGCATTGATAAAGTATTGCTCTCTGACCCAGCTAAAGATATTTTTTATTATCAATTGCATGGAGGCGTGACACTCTGCACAACATGGACACAACGCCGCACTGGTATTTCTGGCCTTCAAATGAATTCTCCTGCTCAACGGATTCAGCATGTGTGCAGGATAGGTCAGGGACATTATTTATATCTCCATATAGACGACTACA
>JBHHWX010000836.1:0-2153 GCA_046756745.1 bacterium
TGTAAATCCGGTTTATCCTGTTATCTTGTCAAAAAAAAATAATTTCCTGTAATCGCGGTTACTCAAAATGAAATTTATCTTACATAAAAAGAAAGTCTCAACAATGTCCTTCATTATGATTTTAGTCCTTCATAGTTTTTTGTCGACCTGCAAAGCCCCACCGCAAAAGTCATCAAGACTGGAGCCTCCCAAAGTACGAGTCGGGATTTTAGAGCAAAGGCTCCGTGTTGACTTCAAAATCGACGGGCCGGTGCGTTTTAATAACAAAAGAGGCGACTTCGCGATGCGGGGCGCCCAGAGCGGACATTGGCAGGTCGAGGCGATTCATTCTCAGCCGGCAAAATTTACTTACCGGTTGGTGGTCGGGACGACGAAAGACCGGATCAAAGCTGAAGAAATTGTTCATTCGGTCGGCAGAAAGGGTTTGCGGTCCCGCATTGTTAAATACGAACGTTCTTCGAGTTTGAAACTAAAATATGCCCGTAAATCGGCTTTTCAAGTGGTTTTACTCGAAGAATTTGATACCGAACAAGATGCGAAAATTCACCAAAGTGTGATTCAGCCGAAGACCGGTTCAGAGATCCTCGCCGTACCCAAGGGCGACGCTTCGGGGAAATTGCGCTTTACCAATCTTGACAACCGCTACAGTTTCGATTCGCAAAAAGGCGTCAAGTTGAGCGCAGCCACAATCGAAATTCTCGATGTCGATGTGGGAACGGGCTTTCATTGGGAAAAAAACGAAAGCCGCATTTATGGCGGCACCGTCGAGTTTGTGATCGATTCCTACGGTTTGATAACCGCGATCAACGAGCTTTCCATGGAAGAGTATACGAAAGGCGTGGTGCCGTCGGAAATGCCGGTCAGCTTTCCATTAGAGGCGCTCAAAGCGCAGGCTATTGCAGCACGCGTGGAAGCCATTGCCAAAATCGGTCTTCGGCATCCCGAGGAGCCGTTTGATCTGTGCGATGACGTCCATTGTCAAGTTTTCAGCGGACTGTCAAAAAGGTCTCCGGTAGGCGATCAAGCTGTTGAAAATACCCGCGGCATTTTTATGGTTTATCGCAACCGTATTGCCGAAGCGTTTTACGCCGGACTGTGCGGCGGCCATACGGAGAGCAATCATAATGTTTGGCTCATGGACGCCAAACCGTACCTGAGGGGAGTTCTCGATACCGGCGGCAGAAACGGCTCGCGACTGAGCGCTTCGTTGCAAAGCGCAAGTCAGGTGCAAAAATGGATCGATGGCAGTCCGGACGTTTTTTGTAATACAACCCGGCGCCGGGCGCCCGCAGCCGTCAATTACAGCAAAAAGTACTTTCGCTGGAAATTCGAATATACACGTCGCGAGTTAGAGGCGATTCTGCGTCAAAAGACCGGCGAAGATTTCGGCTCCTTGCGGGATTTGGTGCCCAAGTCACGCGGTCTCTCCGGCCGGTTGAAGGAGTTGCAAGTGGTGGGTACCAAAAAGAGCTTTATCCTCAGCCGGGAGCTGCCTATCCGGCAAGCGCTGTCGAAGCGGACGTTATACAGCGCGTGCTTTTATGTGATAAAAAAAGGGCGGTCCGGCGGCTTGCCGGAGAAGTTCATCCTCAAAGGCGCAGGTTGGGGACACGGCGTCGGCATGTGTCAAGTCGGCGCAGCGATGATGGCGCATTTAGGCAAGCGCTTCGACGAGATTTTAACCCACTATTACAGCGGCGTGGTCTTGGAAATGCTGTATGAATGACAGGAACAAATGAAAGTTTTTGTTCTCATCCTGCAAAAATTTAATTTCTATTGTAAAATTTGTCCGAAACAGCTAATTTCGCAGCAACTTCACTTATGAACAAAGCTGAGAGACCATGGAAACAGCAATCGTTAACGACAACCTCCAAATTGAGGTGTCCTCAGAGATCAAAAAATGGTTGCACGCTAAGTGAAGAGGTTCATCGTTACCGTAAGGAGAAAAAGTCAGCGCAGAAAAATGGCTGATAATTCTCTGCATCGAGTTGTTTTAAATACCAATGTAACCCCCCGAAGATAAAGACAATGAAATCTTCATTCAGTGCGCGCTCTCTGTCAAAGCTTCCTACCTTCTCCCCTCGTTCCCACGCTCTGCGTGGGAATGCCGCAGGACGCTTCTGCGTCCATTGTGCCGAAGGGCTTTGCAACTC
>JBHHWX010000837.1:0-2152 GCA_046756745.1 bacterium
AACTCCAACGCCCATGAGGACGTTGCCATCCCTATCAGCATCGCAACTACCGCCACCATTCTCATTAATTTTTTCATGATATTTCCTCCTTTAGAATTTTTAGGCGGGGGGTTTATTTCCGTCCCCTGCCTCTACCTTTTTTGGACGATCTCACATTTCTTTTCGAGGATTTCTGGATCTCATCAGAAAAGGTTCCGCCCTCGTCATCAACGACTTCATCAGGATTTAAATCCGTTGCTCCTTCCTGGTGTGCGAGTGCAGGGTTTTCTTTCGTCATAAATGAAATCTTGGGATTATTAGCTTCTACTTGAGTTGAATCATAGAGAGGATCGTCAAGGGCATCTTCAGGAATATACTCCCGAACACCGCCAGGCTTGTTAACCAGCACGCCACCACCGGACAACACTTCTGATCCCTCTGGAGCTGAGGATGGCTGATGCCCGTTTTTGTTTTCAAGCGCCCGATCAATGGTCTCCATTAATTCGGCATAAAAGCTGTTACCCAACTGCCGGACCTTCGCATCGAGGGTTCCTGGTAGAATTGCAGCTTCATCCGCAATTACGGCTTCACGCTTCGACTTCTCCGCCTTTCTCACGCCGTCTTGATCCAGCCAGTGAGCTACTTTTAACCTGACGTCCTCATTGAATTGGTGGACTTGAGAGATGTCCGTCACCAACGCAGAATTGTCCCCGGTTCCAAACTGAAAACCAGTTGTTGTTTCATGTAGATGGCGATGATCTTCACCAACGTAAGTTGCTAAAATACGGTCTGTCTTTCCTAGTTTCTGCATCCCTAAACTCCTTTTTTTAAAAACTCCTACCAGCCTACGGCTTCGGCATATAGAGTTGCCGCCGCAGGAGCCGATGTCGTTTTAAGCTCATGTAGGCGCCCCAAAAGATTGACACCTGCTTCAAGTCCCACAGCGCCAATACTGGCCGCTTCTGCCAATGGTTCCCCTGTTGTATCAAGTGGGAAATCATCAAGGGTCCCAGTACCGGCGGCGGTAACATCAAGGCCCATGATAAAGGCTCGCAATTTTCTGTTTTCTTGATCATACTTCCAGACAACCCCCTGAGAGTCGTCACCGTCAATCAAGATCATGTAATCCATATCATTTGTCAGGCCGAACTCCCCGATAGCTGGCATTGGAACCCCACCGGAAGGATACGTCAATGATCCGTCACCGAATGCAATCTTGACCAAGTTTCTTTTCTGTCTAAGGTCTGACGACCTTTTTTCTTTCTGAACTGTAATCGTGACATCTGTTGATGCTAAAGCTGGCATCTTAAAGCCCTCCTATCATTTTGTTAGAGGGGGCTTCTCCGCCCCCTCCACACACATTAATCCGCATTCCCGCTTAAGAGCTTGCGAACCCAACTGTTGAACCAAGATTGGCGTTCGTTTCAGCCCGGGCAATACCCAAAACGTAGGGGATCCCTGTCCCGGAAGTAACAGATGTCATTACCTCGAACTCCACAGACTGCCCTTTAATCAGATCGATATTCAGGGTGTCTCCGATGTCCTTGTAGACAACCGAGCCAATAGCCTGTGCGGTCGTCGCGTTTGGAGCGGTGATCGTTCCATTCGTTCCGTCCAATTTGGCCGTCTTCGTTCCTGCACCGTTCGGAGCCGTATACTTATTGAAGTCGGCTACCAAAGCGGTTGCTGTTCCAGCCACCTGGAATATCACACCAATTTCCAATGCGGTGAAAAAGTCTCGCACCGTGTAATGGGCCTTGACTCCAGTCGATGTAAACACCGAAGGACTTACGACATCCGGTTCAGGCTGAAGCGCAACCCGTGACTCCCAGGCGGAACCGGCGCCACAAAGGGGCCGGTCTAAAAGACCTTTCGCCATCAAGTAACGGGCCGAATCATTGTCTTTGAAGATTTTCGTAATACTCCAAGCCAGAAGAGCTTGCGCCTTATGACTGACGTAAGGCGAAATCCATGACTTAGAGATAGCGCCCCAAGCCTTATTAAGCCGGGCCACTCTGCTGATTTTCGGAATAACCATGTTCATCGTTTTTCTCCTCTCTTTCTCATGGATTACGAGCTGGTAACATAGATGATTCTCGCTTCACCATCATTCGCCGTGGGCCAAACTTCTCCGAAAGCCAAAATGCCATACCAGGCAATCGCCTTTTGAAGT
>JBHHWX010000838.1:0-2148 GCA_046756745.1 bacterium
ACCTATCACATCGATGTTGCCATTCTGGAGGTGAACAGTGACACACCTGCAATCCGGCTCGCCACCAAAGGCAGACTGTCTGATGGCTGGTATGCACTCTCCGAAATACAAATCGAGTGAATTCAAAAACACTGGAGCGGACAAACATTTGGGGCTGTCTAAAAAGGGCCATGGAAATACGTAACTCGACATTTATGTCAAGAAATTAGCTTTGAGCTCGACGGCATGAATGTCGTGTTACAGACTCTCTGTGGCTTTTTGGACAGCCCCATGAATGGAACGCGGATTTAACGGATAGAACGGATTGACACGGAACTGATTTTAGAAAATAAGGTGTTGGTTATACTATAGAAGCGCGCCGATTGCGACAGATTACAGCAGTCAAGAATAGCGGACGATAATGATAATAAATAATAAAAATAAATAACAATGAGTAGTACCTTGAAAAAAGAAGAATATCCCAGACTTCAACAACGTGAAGAAACCGAGACCTTAGGCGAAGTCATCGCCAATAGCATCACCCATGGCATTGGCGCGGCATTGAGCATCGCCGGGTTAGCCATCCTGGTGCTGCTAGCCGCTTTAAAGGGCGATGTTTGGCGAATCGTCAGCTTTAGCGTTTATGGGACCACTTTGGTCGTTCTTTACCTCGCTTCGACTTTATATCATAGTTTTCAAAATCCGAAAGTCAAACACCTGTTCAAGATCATCGACCATGCTGCGATTTATTTGTTGATCGCCGGCACCTATACGCCTTTTATGCTGGTTAGCCTGCGAGGCGCCTGGGGATGGACCTTGTTTGGAATTATTTGGGGGCTGGCTTTGTCGGGCATCGTCTTCAAAGCCTTCTATATCCATCGTTTCACCAAGCTCTCCGTCGTATTCTATATTTTGATGGGGTGGCTCTGTGTCCTCGCCCTGAAGAAGATGCAGGTGAGCATTCCTTTGGGCGGCTTGGTTTGGTTAGCGGTTGGGGGTGTGCTCTATACCGTCGGCATCATCTTTTATGCTTGGCAAGGACTGAAGTACAGCCATGCCATTTGGCATCTGTTTGTATTGGGCGGCAGTATCTGTCACTATTTTTCGATTCTACTCTACGTTTTACCGGAGGTGTAGCCTGTCCGTCTCAGTCACACCTAAATTGAGCGATTGACTTTTGGCAAGACTTGGAATCACAAATTGCAAAAATCTAAACCATCGGAAAGTTCCAGCCAAACGCCCTTTCCAAAAACCAGACTAACCCAAAAATGAGAATTACTCCGGAAAGTCCGTAGACCAACTGCTTTTGCCAGCGGGTTTTTGAGATGACAAAAACCACAGGAAAAATGAACGACACGATGGCAATTTGCCCGATTTCCACGCCGACGTTGAAGGAAAGCAAAGAAGCGACCAGGCCTTTGGTAGGTAGGCCTAATTCCGTTAAGACATTTGCAAAGCCAAAGCCGTGCATCAGTCCGAAGATGCCGGTAATCAACCAGCGCTGGTCGCTGTCTTTGATGAGAAAATTTTCAACAGCGATATAAACGATACTTAACGCGATGATCGATTCCACCACACGAGACGGGATAGCGACGACCTGCAGAGCCGCGAGAATCAGCGTGATGCTGTGGGCGATAGTAAACGAAGAGACAATTTTTACCAAATTCATGAAGCTGCCGCCGATGACAATGAGGCCAATCAAGAACAGAATATGGTCGTAGCCGATAAAAATGTGCTCCATGCCGAGCCAGATAAACTGCCGGATCTGCTTGAAAAGTGATACGCCCGATCCGGATAACGAAAAACTCTGTTCGTTATTCGCGATTGTCAGGATCGCTTGCTGTACCTCATCGCCGGTGATCACTTTGACTAAATTCTTATGTTTGGGGCCTATCTCTTCAAAAATCGTCACACGGGCGGTCAGTTTCCACGGTCGGTTTTTTAACTGAGCGACATACTCCAAGTCTGCGAAGACATTGCCAAGCTCATCCTCTAAAATATCACTTCCGCCTTTCTGCAAAAACAAGGGTTCACCGGAAACGATAATTTGGACGGTTTCCTGAAAATACTCGTGTATTTCATCGAGATTGACGAGAAGTTCATCAACGGTCACCTTCAGGTCACCGTTCTCATCGATGAGCAGGTCCTCATTCGCGATCCCGAGAAGAT
>JBHHWX010000839.1:0-2139 GCA_046756745.1 bacterium
CTTAGTCTGACAATAATAACGCTCTGATAATATTAGAGGTTATTGTTGATTCGCGGGAGGCCAAAAACGATTTACTAAAACCATAGGAGATAAATCATGAGGTTAAAACTTATTTTTCTGACCGTCCCTTTTTTCCTAATGCTTTTTTTATCCTCGTGCCATTTTAGTGAATATATCGAGTACCGGATTATCCTCGGCGAAGACGGGAAACGGGCCGAAATGATCACGACCTACTCCAATATCTCATCCGGTGAAGAAAGAGAAAAAGATGTGAAGAACGATTTTGAGCGCTTGCTCAGAGATTGGCAGGATGATGATTACCTGCTGCAACGCGCCGAAGATGGAGTTGTCGTCAAGAAACGGGAACTTTTCATAGAGGACGAAAAACTCATCGGGCGCGAGACCGGCATTATCAAGGACATCACGGATATCTATACTTTCTGGGTCAGCAACGGGGAACGGATCATGATATTCGACGCCGACGACTACGAGCTTGTGGAATCGAACGGCAAGATTTTGAAAACACCGAAGAACACGCTCATCGTGTGGCCGGATGATGCCAAGGAGCTGTCCTGGAAAATGAAATTTTCCGATGAAGTTGAGGATTTTGAAAGGAATCGCGGCTTGATGGTGAAGTGGCTGAGAGAGTATCTGGATAAGAAGTCGGAATCAGACTCTTAGAAACGCGGTCGGAAAGTGTGTTTCCTTTCGCGACGGCGTCCTCGCCGAGCAGACTCTATGCTGAGAAACCCTCGGCGAGACGCCTTCAGGAAGTGACTTAGGCTTTTCCGACCGCGTTTTAGAAATCTGGTCGGTAAGTATATTTTCCTTAGCGACGTAAACCGAGTTAAAAAGCGACAGTAGCGAATCGTGAGCACAAGCGGGACGACAATTAAAATTACAGCGCCCGGCCGCGCCGGCATCATCGGCAATCCTTCCGATATGTATGGCGGCGCGGTTTTGGCCTGCTCTGTCGGGCTGCAGGCTAAGGTTGAAATCAGCGCGAGCTCGCGCTTGATGCTTATTCACAATGAATGCCGCTGCGAGATCAGAAACACCAAGGATCTCATGTTGACCGGAGATCGCTTTGATGTGGTCCGCGCCGTGCTGCAGTATCGTGGAATGCCGGGACAGCCGTTTCAACTTCAATATAGCAGCACGATCCCGATACGCAGCGGTTTGGCCGGTTCGACCGCGTTATTGACCGCCCTGCTCAAAGCCATCCTTCTTTGGCAAGGCGAGTCTCCAAATCCTTACCAATTAGCTGAAATGGTGTGCTCTGTCGAGGACAACCATCTCAAAATAACCGGCGGATTTCAGGATGCGTACATGTGTGTGTTCGGCGGTTTGAATTATCTCGACTTTCGCAGAAAGCAGTTCGACAGCAAAGAGGGGTCTGTTTATGCGACTGTCGAACCTTTAAGCAGTCAGCACAACATTGAGCTGCCGTTTGTCTTGGCGACGACCGGAGTGGAACGGGTATCGGGCGCCATTCACAAGCCGATTGCGGAGCGTTGGCGTGCGGGAGAAGCAGACGTGGTTACGGGTTACCGCACGATTGCAGAAATCGCCCAAGCGGGCAAACGAGCCTTTTTGAATCGGGAGTGGAAGCGCCTTGGTGAGCTGATGAATGAGAATCACCATATTCAGCGGGCTCTCGGAGGCTCCGGAGAGTCCAATGAACGCTTGATCGCCGCCGCTTTGCAGGCAGGCGCCCTGGGCGCGAAACTCGCAGGCGCCGGCGGAGGCGGGACGATTATCGCTTTATGGCCGCACCACGATGTTCAGCCTTTGGAGCAGGCGTTGTTGAAGGCCGGAGCTTCAGCGTGCTATGATCCCGGGATTTTCCCGGGCGTAACCCAGTTTAAAGATGAAAAGGCAAAATGATTTGTGGGCAGAATAATAAAAAATTATGAAATAAAAATATCCTGTCATGGTTTGGCCTACAAAGACTTTGGAAAAAAACACAAATGTTGCAGGTCAGTTAGAGTCTGAACGAAGACGCCCTTGCCTGTCATTCCTGCATGCTTTAAGCAGGAATCTCCTGCCCAAATCTGGAGATTCCGGCATAAAAAATTGCCGGTATGACAGCTCTGAACGAGTTTTCGTTCAGACACTAACTAAGCTAATCATCGGTAA
>JBHHWX010000840.1:0-2137 GCA_046756745.1 bacterium
GTGTGAATCCTTTGCCATTATTGGCTGCTATACTCTATATAAGAGAAATGCCGCTTCGGATCGTTCCATTAGTATCAATCCGAACCATTCTTTAGAGATAGATGGAAGGAATAAGCATACTTTTGAATATTGGATTGGTTCTCTCGAATTATTTTATCGGATCGTTGCCGTTTGGTTTGATGTTGTCCAAATTATCTCGAGGACTTGATCCGAGAAAGAAGGGAAGTGGAAATATTGGCGCGACGAATGTATTGCGTGTCGTCGGTAAGAAAGAAGCCGTATTGACAGTCAGTTGCGATCTTTTAAAGGGAATACCGCTCATTTTTGTGGCATCTCGCTTGGGTTTGGACGAAAAAACGATTCTCTTAATCGCCATCTCGGCCGTTTTAGGGCATATGTTCTCCATCTTTTTGAAGTTCAAAGGCGGGAAGGGCGTCGCGACGAGTTTCGGTATTTTCCTCGTCGTTTCCCCTCAAATTGCGCTCATCGGTTTTTTTGTTTGGATGGCGGCCGTTTTGCTGAGCAGGTATGTTTCAGTCGGGGCTTTGACCGCTTTCGGGCTCCTTCCTTTTTTGGCTCTTCTGTTCAAGCCCGAAAAAAATTTTGTTTTTTTTTTCATCGACGATTGAAATACTCATCTACTTTAGGCATTGGGAAAATATCTGCCGATTAATTCAAGGAAAAGAAGGGGGGCTGCAATCACTTCGAAAATAATCCGTCCAGCGAATGTAATGAAGTCCTTCGGTGTCGGCCTGAGTATTTTTTTCCTATTGTATCCGGTTGCGCGTATCGAAGCCGAAACTTTTAGTCCGCCTTCGGATGTGCCTTTTGGTCTTATGCGTTCTAAGGCAGAAAAGGCCGGATCCGACAGTCCTTCTTCTCATTTTGAGTCGGTGATTGAAGGGGAGGATTTTGAATCCTTCATTGCCGAACATGGTATCGAGCGTTCCGGGAGAGGGGCGAGTTATCTCTTGCTGAAAGCTGAAGAGGCTCTGAGTGATAATAAAGACGCCGAGGCTATTCGCCTGGGTGAAATGGCAAAAATCATTGCGCCGGACTCTCCGATGCCCCCATTTTTTCTGGCCAAGGCCTATGCCTATGCCAATCCTCTAAACATTGCCAATCCAATCTCGAACTTTTTTGTTGGTTTGGGGCGAATGATGGATGACGTGTTTTTGTTGCTGTCCATATTGAGTCCTTTTTTGTTGTTACTGCTCCCATCGGTGGTTTTGAGCCTTTTGACATTTACGATTTTTTCTATTACTTCGTATGCATCTGTTTGGATTCATCAACTCACGGAATCTTCAAGAGGATATCTCCATCCAATATCGGCACTGTTTTTGTTTGTTGCCCTCATTTTTCTTCCCCTTATTTTAGGATTGCCTTTCTGGTGGTTCGTTTATTTTTCTTTTTTATTGTTTTGGCGATACTATAAGCGTAACGAAAAAGGGGTTGTTTTTTCGTTTTTATTCGTCATTGGGTGTTCGGCATGGCTCCTCCCATTCTTTATTACACTGTATACCGTCAATGCCGGCCCCCTATTTCAAGAAATGTCTCGAAACCACAAAGCCGATCACTTCTGGATACCCCCAAAAGAACCATCGAATCCCTCAGGCTGGGAAACATGGTTTATCAGTGCATCCCGTGAGGCAAAGCAAGGCAATCATGAAAAAGCAGCGCAGTTGTATCAAAGGGCCCTGGAGCAGAACCCCGATTCGCCGATGATCTTAAATAACTTGGGGAATATTTCTTTTTATCAAAAGGAGTTCGATCATGCGATTGCATATTACCAAGCGGCCATCGATTTGGATGCGAGTCTTATTTCGTCTCATTATAATTTAAGCCAAACCTATCGAGAACGGCTTTTGTTTGTCAAAGGGGAGAAAATTTATTCCGAAGCAGTCGCCATTAGTCCGAAAACCGTGGATAAATATTCGAAAATCTCGGCCCGTTTTCCAAATTTTCCTGTCATCGAAGAACGTATCGGTTCCGCAGACCTTTGGAGATGGTTTTTGAGGGAAATGGATCATCGGTTTTATCCGAGCGAGCGGGTTTGGAAAAGTTGGGTCGGGCCATTTCCGTTAGGGCAGGCTCCGTTACTGGCGGGTTTGTCGATATTGCTGTTGGTCTTGGCAAC
>JBHHWX010000841.1:0-2132 GCA_046756745.1 bacterium
ATTCGCAATCAGTCGCTGAATTATATGAGTACGGATTTCGACACATCTCAGCGGGTGACTCTTCACCTGAAACTGCGGGGGAGTTTTGAGCAGATTCTCACCTTCTTGAATTCGGTACGCATGAATCATGAAGGACTGAGCGTGGGGAAATTTTTACTTCGTGCAAACGAAAAGTCCAGCAACAGGATATCTGCTGAGCTCAGCTTATTCACCTATATTGCCGGCGATTCGACGACCACAAAAGATGACACAGACTAAGAAAAAAGAGATTTTTTTGGCTGTCTCGGTTTTAGCCCTGATTGTGCTCATTGGGTTTCAGTTTCTAAATTCATCCGAAAGGAATGCGGAAGATGTGACAGCTTCGGATGAGAATGAAAGTCGAGAAGCCGCAGAATACGTCGGTTTCCTCGACGAATATCTTCATACTCGAAATATTGTTATCTTTGATTATGAAAAAGAACCGAAACTTTCGGGGCAGATAAAAGACCCTTTTCAAAAGCCGTCCATTCGTACGGTTCGGACTGTTTCGCCCAAACCAAGGAAAACCCGGCGTTCAAGATCGTTTAAATTAAACGGGATCCTGTGGCATAAAAGATCGCCGTCAGCCATCATCAACAACAAAATCGTTTATGTCGGCAGCCGGATAGGAAAGTTCAGAGTAAGAAACATTTTTCAAAACAAAGTGATCCTTACTTCACAGAAAGAAACACATATTTTGAAACTCAAATAGAACGGATCGATTCCTACAATGTGTTGTCGCCTTGTCACTTTACTTTGTTTTTGTTTTCTTTGTTGGATCAATAGCGACGGCTACTCACGTAATGCCGTGCCCAGGTTCGTGCAAGAGCGTGAAAATATTACCATCAACCTCGACGGCGTCTCATTGATAAATGCTTTGCGGCTGGTCACAGGTCGCCTGAACAAAAACCTGATTCTCGATTCCGGCATTCATGACAAAACCCTGAATATGTACTTGGAGAATATTCAAGCATTTGACGCGTTCGTCGGGATTCTGCAAGCCAACGACCTTTGGTATAAAGAGCTCGACGGGAATATTTATTATGTCAGCCCGGCGGAAAAATTAGGCACAGACGCGATCGTCAAAAATATCCCGTGCAAATATGCCAACGCCGAGGAGCTGCAACAAATCTTGCAGACATTGGTGGTATCGAAATCCGGAGCCGTGATCGCTGACAAAAGAACCAACACCCTTCTGGTAAAAGAGAGACCGACTCTCATTGCCAAGATGGAAAAGCTCATCGCCGAGCTGGACCGACCCGCTCAGCAGGTTTACATCCAAGCGGAAATCGTGGAGGTATCGTCAACAAACGACCAAGAGTTTGGAGTGGAATGGCTTTGGAAATCAGCAAACTATCAATCTCTGGATGGTAAAGTTGGCACGGATTTCAACCTGCAGCAAAACGCCACAGAGGTTGTGGATGACGCAGGCGAGGAAACGGCGCCGGAATTTCCGTTCCCCATCGGCAACGGTTTGGGAATTGGCATTCTCAATTCCGATATCAGTGTGGTACTGCACGCATTGAGCATCGCTAACGATGTTAATTTGCTGTCCCGGCCAAGATTGGTGACCATGGACAATCAAGAATCGGTTATTGAGGTTGGCGACCAAATTCCGTTTAAAGTCCTGAACGAGTTTGGTGTGACGTCGTTTGAGTTCAAGGACGCCACAATTCAACTGGTGGTGACACCGCACATTATCGATTCGGAATTTATTTTGTTGCAGATCGCGCCGAAAGCGGACTTCCAGAACGGTACGACCTCGGATGGAACGCCCATCATCGCAACACGCAGAGCAGCCACGACCGTCAAAGTCCGGAACGGACAGATGATTGTGATTGGCGGGCTCATTCGCGACTCGCAGGCAATCACACAGAGCCAGGTTCCTCTGTTAGGGAGCATTCCGTTATTGGGAGCTCTGTTTAGAAACAAGAAAACCATACAGAGGAAAACGGAGCTGCTGGTATTCGTGACGCCAATCATCTTAAACGATAATTCAGACGATTTTTTCAAAAAAGATTTTGAATTGAAGCACAAACTACAGGAGAAGTTCAAATAAAATGGACGGAATGAATAAAATCCAAATATTGGTAGTTGACGATGATCCCGATATC
>JBHHWX010000842.1:0-2131 GCA_046756745.1 bacterium
ATGGCAGAAGTAAAGTAGAGTTAGGCATAAAAACTCAATAAAGAAGCATGAACACAAATTCGAAAAGTGTTCCGATCCTGCACTTATGGAATATTATGCTTGCGGAGTTTGTTATAAATCGCCCGCCGGCTGATACCGAGAAGCTCGGCTGCGCGTTTGCGGTTGTTGCCTGCAACCTCAAGCGCGCGTAAAACCATTTCCTTCTCGACTTGCTCCAATGGCGTCCCGACTTCAAATGTCACGAGGGGATAGCTTCTGTCTGTTGCCTGAAACCTCGGTGGCAGATGATCGGGCAGCAGCGTTTCGCCTTCACAGACGAGAACCGCGCGCTGGACGACGTTTTTCAGCTCGCGAACATTGCCCGGCCAATCATACTTTTCCAACAAGCCGAGGCATTCCGGCGCAATCTCGAGAATATTTTTGTTCAATTTTTGGTTGTACCTCGCCACCAGCTCTTCAACGAGTAGAGGAATATCGCCATGTCGTTCGCGCAAAGGGGGAATCTCGATACGAAAAACATCCAGGCGATAGAACAAATCCTCCCGAAAACTGCCATTGTTGACAAGCGCGTCCAAATCCTGGTTCGAGGCGGCGATAATGCGTGCATTGCTCTTGATTGCGCGTCTTCCACCCAGGCGATGGAATCTTTTCTGTTCGATCTGTCGCAATAAACTGATCTGCACTTTTTCATCTATCGAATCGATTTCGTCGAGAAAAATCGTACCTTCCGTAGCCTGCTCGAACTTTCCTTTGTGTTGTTCAATTGCTCCTGTAAAGGCACCCTTTTCATGGCCAAACAGCTCGCTGGCAACCAAATCGGCCGGTAGTGCACCCAAATTCACGGGAACATAAGGTTTATCGTGCACCGCGCTCCTGCGATGGATCGCTTGTGCGGCCAGGTCTTTACCGGTGCCGGTTTCACCGAGCAATAAAATCGGAATATTCGTGGCCGCGGCCTGGCGAATTTGCCGATAGACTTTTTGCATCGACAGCGAGCCTCCGATGAGCTGTTCGAAGCGAATTTCCTGCTCATCGTCTTTTAACAGAACATTCTCACCGAACTGCGGTTGCCGTGAAATGGCTGTTTGAATCAACAGCCGGAGTTCATCATCGCTTAACGGCAGCCTGGCATATTGGAACGTACCTGCTTCCAGCGCTGCCATGGCGAACTTGATATCTTTCGGCTCGGCCAAAAAAAGAACTTGTGTCATCGGGCTTTTTGATGTGAGCTGTCCGATTAGCTCGATTGTGCTTTTCGCTTTTGCCCGACTTACCGCGCTTGTCATGACGACAACGTCATACGTAGCTGATTCGAAATAGGAAATGAGATTACTAATATCTGATTCCCAGGCAACACGAACATTTTTTTCGTCAAATAACTGCTTGATCCTGCTCGCTACTTTTGCGTCATTGGAAATTGTGATGATTTTTGTTGTTGGTGTGTTCATATTTTTCGTCAATCAAAAACAATGGAATCGCTTTATCGCTATAATATTTCCGATAGGCTGCAAAATCGAATTCATCCGTCAGGGGGGTGGCTTTTATCATAGCGCCAGCCTCGATGCGATTGGAAATATAAGAAAATGTCGTCTCCTTTCCAATAGTAAGTCGACCCCGTAATTGATAGATCCCCCTCCTGCTGCTACTCCTCTAAAGTCCGCACCCGGGCCGCGGAACTTTTAGGCATCAGCCGGCGGGCGATTTATAACAAGCTCAAAACACAACATTCTTTGAGTCCTCCTATTGTGCATTAACGGTACATCACCAATTTCTTTTCTTTTGCGGGTAATTATTTTATTAGCCTTTGTATCTATTCAATTTAATAGTATTTAAAAAATGTTGTTCCGGGCAAGCAATGCCACTCCTTTGATATTGCAAGTGTTCCATATCTTTACACGTAAACCGTGATATTATTATCCACTGTACCGTTTATGCACATCTGTGGTTTCAAGTAACCTTAGTTTGTTTTTTTTTCATTAACCTACCCAATTTACCTTCCTTCTAATCACTTAATAAACAATTACATAGTAGATTCCTATCTTTTCCGGCACTTTGTTTGCGCAATGAGGGGGATAAGTGTGATACTTTAAGAAACTCATACGTGAGGTGTGTTTTTATGCGTCAGTACGCG
>JBHHWX010000843.1:0-2121 GCA_046756745.1 bacterium
TAAGCGGTGGGGTAAAATTCCCCAGCTCGTGGGGATGTCCCAAAAGACCAGAGAGGGACCTTTTTGGACAGCCCCGGATCATTGCATCCCCGCCGAGCGACTCTAAAAACCTCGTAGTTTATCCAAATCCCGGCGCTCCTTCTTAGTAGGCCGGCCCTTGAATTTTCGTTTTCCGTCACGGTCCCATTCCTGCAGCAGCTCGTAAAGCTCCTTCGATTCTTCGGGAATCTCGGGGATGTACTCGTGATAGAGCAATTTCGCATCCTTATTCGAGACATTTTTCTGGACGATATCCAGCACATCGAACATGCGGTATTTACTGCGAACCTTGATGGTGATTCGGTCGCCGATCTGAATGACCCGAGCCGGTTTGGCTTTTTGGTCGTTTACTTTGACCTTGCTGTCTTCACAAGCGCGGGCCGCAATCGCGCGAGTTTTATAAATTCGACTGATCTTGAGCCATTTATCCAAGCGAATCTTTTTACTTTCTGTAGTTTCCGGCATGAGCTGATTTTCCGGGCTTCATTCATTTGAAATAGAGATTGCTGAAAAATAAGACTTCGAAGACAAAGGATCAAGCCCTTCCCCTAAAATATCCTAACGAGCTTGAGCAAAAAAAGAGGGGTGGATTAATTCCTGATGCGTGCATATAACGTTTTTGGGGTGATGCCGAGCATTTTCGCCGCTTTTGATTTATTTCCCATAGTCACGCGCAAAGCTTTTTTGATATGCTCTTCCACCATGTCGTCCAGAGTGGGATATTTGGTGTGCGCGATATCGGAAAAATCCAATTGATGCAGGTGCTTGGGCAAGAGGACGCGATCCGGGCAGGTCATGAGTAGACATTCGATAATAATGTGGAGCTCATCATAATTGAGGGGCCAATTATAGTTGATGAGCATGCTGTAAAGTTCATCAGAGATCATTTCAGCCGAAGACGGGAGTTCTTTTTTCATCTTTTCAAATTCTGCTGTAATGATCTCCCGCAATTCATGTTGACGCAAACGTAACGGGTCGATACGAAATTCCAACTTATTCATACTTGCCAGGAGTTGAGATAACTCATAATGGTTGTTTTCGGAATTGTCGGCATGTGATGAAGTGGAGACAATAAGACGGAATCGGGGTGTGTATTCGCCATTTGAGTTGTCGAATTTTAGAATCTTCTCTAAAATATTGTTGATATAAATATGCTCCTCTTTATCGAGATTTTCGACCCCTTCTAAAAACAGGACATCGCTGCTTTGAATATTATGAGGAATGATATTTTTTAGATTCCGGCTGCAGATTTTGTGAAAGAAAATCTTACCATCGATTTCTTGACTAATGATTCTCGCTAACATCTCCGGTTTTGTGCCCACATCGCCGCGTATCAAGATCGGAGTTTTCACGACGCCATGGTCATGATTTTCAATCTGTGCTTGAAGTTCGTCAAGGTCAAAACCTAACAATTTATTGAAATATTTAATGTTGTCTTTCTCCTCTTTCTCGAGGTATTCCATCTTCCGTAAAACGCGATTATACTTCACCGCTTTCTCGATAGTGACTTTAAAATCCGTCATTTCAAGCGGCTTAGCGAGGTATTGATACACACCCATTTTGAGGAAATCATGTTTCAGTACGATATCCTGACCTGACATGACAATCATAGGTACTGTTGGATTTGACTTGAGCAGTTTTTCAACCATTGAGAATGGGTCTACGCTCAAGCCGGGCATATTCACGTCGAGAATTGAGGTGTTCAGGCGCCAAAGGTTCGATTCGAACTTTTCTAATACTTCGGTCCAATTTCGTGCGATGAGAAGATGATGGTCCTTTTGGAGGATCCGGACCATGAGGTCAAGAAAGGTTTGTTCGTCGTCTGCAATGAGAAGCGTAGCCATGCTGAGGTCCTTTTTGTGGGTTTAACAATTGACTCATCTTTGAAGATTTAAAGCTCCCCGAAATCGAAATATATGATTATTTCTATGAATTGCCAGTCTTGTTACTAAATCTTAATCGAGAAGGTTAAAATCTCTATTCTTTTCATTTTCAACACTCCTTTTTTGCACACCAGGCGACAAGCACTAGGCGCTTACAGCGCCTCTATCGACAAAAGATTGTCGATGTTGTAAGACTTCA
>JBHHWX010000844.1:0-2117 GCA_046756745.1 bacterium
CTTCCGTGCCGGAGCGGTTTGAGTTGTTTCAAAATTACCCCAATCCGTTTAATCCCTCCACGACAATCAAATATGAATTATCGAAAAATTCGCAGGTCATTCTAAAAATTTATAATGTCCTGGGACGGGAAGTCAGAACGCTGCTCAACGAAAATCAGACGGCCGGGTTGAAAACCGTGCAGTGGGATGGCCGGGATGATTCCGGGGCAATAGTCAGCTCTGGGGTTTATCTTTACCGGATTCAAGCAAGCAATAAAATTCAAAGTAAGAAGATGGTGTTTTTACGGTGATTTGAAATTTGATAAATATTTGTAAGGTATTTGTGTAGCTCTTCGAGCATAAGTAATCGTAAATATGTCATTCACCAATGGCGCACGCCGGTTTTTCCCGGTCTTTTTCGGGAAAATACCGGAATCTCTGCCTGGCAATCGGGAGATTCTCCGAAGGAGTCTATGACCGGCATTCCGCTTCGCTACAGCCGGAATGACAGAACTCTAAACAAAATTGAGCTACACAACTACTTTGTAAGTAATTAATTTTTGGAGAAAATATCATGTTTTTCATAAAACAAAATCTAAAATCTTACGCGGTCTTTGTTTGCTCCCTGTCGTTTGTCTTGTTTTCATCGACACCTTTGTTAGCGCAAACCGCCCAGCCCGGCAACATTCTCAACCAACCCGTGCTTGGCGAGCACAAAATCCTGCTTATCCGCGTGCAGTACCCCGGGGACGAAGGCGGTATTGTTTCCGATGCGGTGATGGCAAACGTGGCCGCCGTGATCAAAGAAACCCTGGAAACCAACAGTTACGGCGCAGTTACGATTAGCACCGACATTACTCCGGTACTGAGAATGCCACAGCCCGACACCTACTACGAATTCGAGGAACCGCGCGGCCCCGGTCCGACGCTGATGCGCATCCGCGCGGATGCTATCTCGCTGGCGGAACAGTCCGGTTATCAGACAGCCAATTACGACCGCGAAATTATCTACACCAGAAAACTGTGGAAAAGCCCTGCGATCGGCTACGGCACAGTCAACTTTCGCACCGCGTTCATGGGCTGCGCTTGCGACTATACCACGGTACACGAGATCGGCCACAGTTTCGATTGGAAGCACGCCAACTTCTGGCACGTTGAGCAAGGTTCGCCCATCTCACCCGAAGGCAGAGAGATCAATTACGGCGATGCCTTTGACATCATGGGCGACCAGATTCCGGGGCTCGGGCGCTCATTTCACCATTTTAATCCGTGGTACAAATCTCGCGTTGGCTGGCTGCCCGAAGCCAACATACTTACTGTGACCCAAAACGGTACCTACACCGTGCAGGCGCTGGAAAAAACGCCTGACGCCCAATCTCCGGTGCAAAAATATTCCGCTCTGCGCATCAAAAAAGATGCGGAAATAGACTACTGGGTGTTTTATCGCGCTGAAGAAGAATTTGCCAACACCGGCGCCCTCATCACGCAAGGTTTTCATACCAATCGCCGGGCAACGCTGCTGCTCGATATGACGCCCGGTACTGGCAACGAGGAATGGAAAGACGCCGCCCTGACGATGGGGCACATTTTTTACGACCCGCACGCGGGTGTGGAGATCAAGCTGCTGTCGAAAACAGCAGACACGCTGCAGGTGCAGGTGTTCGTCCCGCCAGACAGTCTTGGCAGCGTTCCTCTGATCAACGTGGTGACGCCGACAAGGGGCGTAACGTTGACCGGCACGGTGTTCTACGAAGTGACCGCTTTCGATCCGGATAGTGGCGCCGCAAACGGCGCCGGGATTGCCAGCGTGAAGCTGGAACTGGAGAACACGCTAGCGGAAAAATTGGCGCAAATTTTTGCCGACACCCTGCTTACCGCGCCGCCTTATGTGCTCGACGTAGATACGACCCCGCTGAACGATGACGTCTATTTCTTGCTGGTCACCGCGGTGGACACAGATGGCGACACAACTACCATTCGCTTCCCACACATCATCGACAACACCGGCCCGTCTTTACCTACTTCCATCGAGGATAAGCCGGTTTCCGTACCGGAGCGCTTTCAGTTGTTTCAGAATTATCCCAATCCGTTCAATCCGAGCACAACCATTCAATTCTCTCTTCCTCGAAAAGAACATG
>JBHHWX010000845.1:0-2116 GCA_046756745.1 bacterium
ATTCTATCTTCCTTGCAATTTTTTTAATGACATTTATGTTTTTTACACCTTTTCTACAACTACACGCGCCAACTTCTACTGCCGCTCCCAACTGCCACTCTTTAAAGCCTGTGTCATCTTAAGTTTGTATCATATGACCATAGGAGAATAGCTATATTGTATCACCAACAACACAGGAGACTCTCTTATGGGCAAAGTATCTTACACTCCCCAGGATTCGAATGGATATGGCTTAAAGCGTCTTTCCTCGAAAGACGCTCGCAGCGCCATCATCCAAAAGTTATCATCAGACTTTAATCTGACCCCGATTATCGCGGAAGCGTATTATCAACAGTTCTCTCAGTATTTTGCCGAACACAGTAACGTATCGTTGTCAAGCGGCGAAATTGCCTATGAGGCGGTTGCCGCAGAGGAGCCGGCCGGTAAGCATATCCGCTTGACGCGCAAAGTTACAGCTCGGCTCAGGCTGCTGGATTTTAATAGCGACCTGCAAGCGCTGACTGACTATGGCCTGGCCGGACTGCGGCGCCACCGGTTATGCCGGATCACCAAACAAGCATACGACCAGGGAGCGCTGCTGTCTTATGAAGACCTATCCATGATCCTTACTACCAGCCCGGCAACTGTGAAAAGGGATGCTGCTTTGCTGCGTCAGGAAGGCAAGTTCATTATGACTCGCGGAACCAAGCATGATATGGGACCAGGGCTCTCTCATAAGAGCATCATCATTGATCTGTATTTCAAAGGCTATACCTTCACCGAGATCGAACAGCAAACCAATCATTCCGAAGGCAGCCTTAAACGCTATTTGGCCGACTTTATCCAGGTCGCCACTCTACACCGGCAGGCCTTTACCTACAACCAAATTCGCCTCATCGCCCAAAAATCTGATCGTCTGGTGCGAGAATACATCCATATCTATGAAACCTACGCCAGGCAGGATAATGAACGCCTCAAGGAATTGCTCACACCTCAGAAGCCTGGTGAGGCAGCGAAAAAAAAATCCCCAACTGCGAACCGGAGCGGAGGTAGACGCCATGAGTAAACCGTTAACCAAAGCGATGATTCAACTCAAAAAATGCCGCCGACTGAAAGATAAGAGCCTCTCTCAACTGCTCTTATACCGCTTCCTCAATCATTACGGATACGACAAGGGTGAACTGGTGGCCAAAACCATCATTGACGATATTTTAACCATCATCGATAATTATTTCCTGGTCTCATCGGTAGATAATGACCTCCACTATATCCAATATGGCCAACTGGTCTGGATGGCCGTGCCCACAGATGAGTATCCCAAAAAAGCCAAACCGATTGCCGCTACCCGCATGAAACCGGTGGTCTTATCCTTCCTTACTGATGAGGATATTGATCACATCGCTCACGGCTTCGATTCTACATCACTGCGAAAAAAACGGCTGGTCAGGTGGGTGGATCAAGCCTTCGAGCAAGGCGCACTGCTCACCCAACTCGATCTGGCCATCCTCTTAGGCGTCTGTGATGCCGTGGTCAGCAAATACGTCCATGAAATCCAAAAAAACGGAAAA
The DNA here is from genome assembly GCA_046756745.1 of bacterium. GTDB lineage: Bacteria > Zhuqueibacterota > Zhuqueibacteria > Oceanimicrobiales > Oceanimicrobiaceae > JBHHWX01. The sequence continues at coordinate 1,548 of JBHHWX010000845.1, forward strand.
CTCTTACCCACTCGCGGTAATATCCATGACCTCTCCGGAGCCATTACACATAAACGGGAAATTATTACTCTTTACCTGGAGGGCTACCTGACCCCGGAAATCGCCGTGAAAACCAATCACAGTAAAGAAGCGGTCGATCGATATATCCGCGATTATCATCGCGTGGAGTTGCTCTGGAAACATGGCATCACTGACCTCCACCAGATCAGCCACATGATCCGGCTCTCTAAAAGAGTCGTTCAACAATACATTGACTTATTGCCGCAAAAACTCAAAAGACTGTCAAAGAGCAAACAAAACAAAAATGTTCTTGATTCGAAACCACAAAAAGATTTAATTAGAACGTCTGGTGAAACGGAAGCGGGCTCTGCTGGGGAGCAACCCGCCGAGGGATAGCCAGACCCGCGGGGATAAGAAATCCTCCCTTTCTACGGGCGCCAGCGCAAAGTAGCTCCGTGCGGGCGCCCAAATGAAGGGCCTCCGCCTACTTCATGCCTGTATTAAGCACATTACCCACTTCTTATCTTTGCGGTTTATGCCTTGTAAACCCAAACAAATCAATAGCTTCC
>JBHHWX010000846.1:0-2114 GCA_046756745.1 bacterium
TGAGTGGCTTATTGCGCCACCAGAGCCTCTGAGCATGTCGAAGGGACCGGGAAAGCTACTTAACCACTGCTCCGTCAGGCGTCCTCGCCCTGACGTAAAAAAAGCACTTAGAACGCAGGCGGGGACGCCTGCTTGAGCATTTGGGGGAGTTTTCGGTCAATCACTAAAGAACAAAATAAATTTTATGAGGTGGTATGATGTATTCGAGAAAAATAGTTTTTTTGTCAGTTCTTGCTTTTTTACTTTTTCTTTCGAATTGCACAGCCCCGAGGAATGGAACTCCCGCGAAAGAAACAAGCATGCTGCAAAAAATTTACCTTAATAAAATTGATCCCGCCGATATTGTTTCCGAACCGAAAAAATTCGAAGTAACGATTACCGGTAATTTACCATCGCCGGCTTACACCTTTGAACGCTTCGATGTGAAGGTCACTGGAAACGTCATCGAGGTCACGCCGCTGGCAAAGTATGATCCGGATAAAATGGTAGCTCAAATGTTGGTGTCGTTTAACAGCGTTTGTACCGTTGAAAACTTGAAACCTGGAACTTATGAAATGAAAGTCTACGGCAGAGACAAAACGGTTGTGGGAACGCAGATTTCTTTGCCAAAACAATAGCACAACCCCGAGCTTCCTATTATCCAAAACTGCTCGTCGGGAGGACTCCAGCTACCCTACCATCGGTTAACTCTTTGAAAATGTGAATGTTAGCTACTGAATTGAAGGATATTTGTTCACATAGACTGCTGCTAAATGACAGACGAGAATCCAACAATAGTTGAGCGAATTCAAGATCTAACGAGTGAGTTTCAGGACGAGATAATTCATATTCGTCGCGAGTTCCATCAATTCCCTGAGCTGAGCTGGAAAGAATTTAAAACCGCTGAGCGGATAGGTGTTTTACTGGAAAAAGAAGGGTTGAGTGTAAAAAATGGGATTTGCGGAACCGGAGTTGTAGCTGAAATTGAGGGGAGTAGTGAAGGAAAAACAGTCGCCGTACGCGCAGATATGGATGCCCTACCCATGCACGATGCTAAGGAGGTCTCGTACGCGTCTAAGGTTCCGGGGGTTATCCATGCCTGCGGCCATGATTGTCACATGGCCTTGGCAATAGGTGTTGCAAAGATCTTGAAAAAAATCGATCTCAATTTCCCAGGTAGAATTCGCTTTATCTTTCAACCTTGTGAAGAGGCGTTCCCAAGCGGCGCGCAGGAATTGGTTAAGGCCGGCGTGATGGATGGAGTGGACAGCATTTATGCGTTTCATGTCGATCCGGAAATAGAGGCGGGCAAGATTGGATTGAGGGAAGGGGTTTTGACAGCAAATGCCTGCGAGTTCAACATCTCAATTTTTGGCAAAAGCGGTCATGCGGCACGGCCGCATCAGGCGATCGATACGATTCATATAAGCAATCAAGTCATGACGGCGCTTTACAGTATCGTCGGAAGTCGAAAGAATTTTCATCTTCCGGCGGTTTTGACCATCGGGAAAGTTGACGGCGGAACAAAGTCAAACGTCATTCCGGAGCGCGTGGACATCGGCGGTACCATTCGAACCGTAGATACCCAAACCGATAGCGAGATCAAGGAAGCAATTGAAGATAGGGTTAGGGCAATTACCAAGGCAGCCGGAGCAAGTTATCAGTTAGAATTTCCATCCTTTATCCCATCCGTGAACAATGACCCAAATCTGATCGACCTGGCCAGAAATGTTGGCGCCACATTGCTTGGTCAGGAAAAAATCGTCGATATAAAAAATATCAGCATGGGTGGCGAAGATTTCTCCTGGTATTTGGATAAAGCTCCCGGCGCCTTGATTCGCCTGGGTGTGAGGAAACCCGGCGACGAAGTTCGGTATTTACATACTCACTCATTCGACATCGATGAGCGAGCTATTCCGATTGGCATGCAAATTATGTCTCTTGCTGCTATGAACTATCTTTTAGGAGAGAACCTGGTCTTTTAGCCCTCGATTCTTTCTCTGACTCCCTCCCTATCTCAGATTTCATAGGCTTCTGCAAAATGATATTTTTTTGTCAAATCGAGCCTCCAGTCTACACTCATCTGATGACTCAAAGTCATCCGATGAGTAGATTTTGCAGAAGGCTGTAGATTT
>JBHHWX010000847.1:0-2110 GCA_046756745.1 bacterium
ATTCATTCGATATACCTCGCTGAAGGCAATTCATTGGATAAATTTCAATCATGATAAGATGGTATTCAGAACAATACTCAAATGAAGCCTTTTTTCATAGTTTTGCCCAAAATCGTTTTGCTTTTTTTGGCCAAACCTGAATAGTTACGATGAGTGTTTTGATTACAGATTGACGCGAAATCCGAAAAGGGAAGAATGAAAAATAACGGCCAGAGATTAAACCGCCGACAAATTATTAAACAAGGCATTAACCGTTTTCTAAAACCTAAAATCATCCGTGAGTGGACCGCTCTCTGGAAAGAAGTGGGCTTCCGGGGCTTTGTTAAGCAAAAAGGTTGGAAAATTATGATTGCAATCATTATCTTTTATTTGATACGCGATTCCTTTTTATATCTCTTACTGCCATATTTAGCTGCTCGTGGTCTTTTGTGCAATTAAAGGTATTAATTCTTAAAAAAAGGAAACCAATATGACAAGAAAAAGTTCGACTCGTGTTGCTGTAATCGCTGGTGCCAGAACTCCTTTTGTAAAAGCAGGTACGGTCTTCAAAAATTACTCGGCATTGGATTTGGGAGTCCACGCTGTTAATGGCTTAATCAAGATACATAAGGTGCCGCCGGAATTCCTGGATGAACTGGTGTACGGCATTGTGATCTTAGATCCCAAAATACCAAATATGGCCCGGGAAATTGTCTTTAGAACCGAACTGCCTTCCACGATTCGGGCGCATACGGTTTCCAACAATTGTATCACCGGCATTCATGCCATCACTGCCATATACGATTCTATAATCGAAGGTCGAACAGAAGTAGGCATTGCTGGCGGCACCGAATCCATGTCCAACCCACCTTTGCTTTTCGGGAGAAAAATCTCCCGAATATTTTTAGATGCGGCTTCGGCAAAATCGTTTGACGCCAAATTCTCAAATTTTATCAAAATCAGACCTTGGCATTTTAAGCCCACTGCCCCGGCCATTGCTGAACCGTCTACGGGTTTGTCCATGGGAGAGCATACAGAAATCATGGTCAAAGAATGGAACATACCCAGAGAAGAACAAGACGAGATCGCCTACCGAAGTCACATGAATGCCCACGCCGCCACCGAGGATGGAAGGCTGAAGGCTGAAATATATCCTTTAGACGGTGTTGACCGCGATCTGATCATCCGTTCCGATACGACGTTGGAAAAATTGGCGGCGCTGCCAGCCGTGTTTGACCCAAGTCCAGCCGGAACCTTGACCGCCGGCAATTCAAGTCCATTGACCGACGGCGCTTCAGCCGTTCTTTTGATGTCCGAACAAAGGGCTAAAAAAGAAGGCCGTGAACCCCTTGCCTTTATCAAAGCCTTTGAATACGCTGCTATTGATCCCAAAGATGGTCTTTTAATGGCGCCGGCTGTTGCGGTTCCAAGACTCTTAAAGCAAACTGGACTAAAACTATCTGATATGGATATCATTGAAATGCACGAAGCTTTTGGGGCGCAAATTGCTTGTAACATCCGCGCCTGGGAAAACGGGTGGAAAGAAGAAGCCATCGGCAAGGTAGAGCTCGAAAAGCTGAATCCTTTGGGGGGTTCCATCGCGGTTGGCCATCCCTTTGCCGCCACCGGCGGCCGCATCATCACCACGCTGGCCAATGAAATGAAGCGGCGGAATGTAAAATATGGATTGATAAGTATTTGTGCGGCAGGCGCTATGGCGGCAGCTATGATCTTAGAAAGAGACTAAATAAAACCTAACCTTTCTCACTTGCATTATGCCTTGCTCAAACAAAAATATTTACTTGACTTCTTACAATTTATTAATTATCTTAATATTAATAATGCGGTACAAGCGACTAACGTCATAAATGTTATCCTTTATTTAAAGGACTTATCGACGAATCTACTCATCACCAACCTCCAGTTACTTCGGGCCGGACCGGCGGATAACATTAGGCAGCCGTAAGAGTCATGCGACGTGTGGTAAACCGACAGGGAGCGGCGATGACTTATTTAAACCCACAATCAGAAAATACCAACAAACCAAAACTTCTTACCCAGGTTCGAGAAGCCATCCGCACCCGCCACTACAGCCGGCGCACCGAGCAAGCCTATGTTAACTGGATCAAGC
>JBHHWX010000848.1:0-2106 GCA_046756745.1 bacterium
TGGGATGGCAGAACCGGAGATGGCACAGCCGTGACTTCCGGCGTATATTTTGTGCGAATGCTGGCCGGAGACTTTACGGCAACGCGCAAGCTTCTTTTATTGAAATAGTGTCATATGGTAGGAGGAATACTGAAGGGACATTATTAGGTTTTTTCAGGTATCTCCACAGGAATGAATTTAGAGGGAAGGCAGGCTTGTTTAGAGCCTGCCCTTCATTCCCGTGGATCCGGCTATCCCTTGGCGAGTTGCTCCTCAGCAGAGCTCGCCTCCGTTTCACCGGATGGCTTTAAATTATCAAAGTTTTCATGAGAGTCAATATTACCGTTTATGTTTTTTTGTTCTTTGATGAGCGCATGACGCATTTTTTCAGGCAACAGATCGACATATTGCTGCACGACGCGTTTTGAAAGACGCGTGAGATGGCTGATTTGATCGAGATCGGTGATGTCGTGCTTCCAGACGAGCTCGACACGATGATAATCTCGAATATAGCGATCGACGGCTTCTTTCGAGTGCTTTGTTTTCATGGCAATTTCCGGCGTGAGGTAACCTTCGAGATAGAGGGTGATAATTTCGCGTTTGTGGGTGATCGCCCCGGAAAGGTCGTGAATATTACCGCGTGTGGGCAGGAGTTTTCCTTCAGCTTGAATTTCCGTGACATACTTGCTGACCACAGCGTCGCAGACGCCGAGCAGCATGGCAAGATCGAGCTGTGTGAGCAGGGCGCCCTGGTCAAAGGCTTCATCGACCCATCGGGCCAGCCTTTTCTTTCTGAGCGATTTGGCGTCAAAGCCATGGGCGATGTGCGCCGCATCCTCATCGGTGAAATAGGTCAGCACGACTGGTTTCATGCGTGTGCCGGCAATGGTTTTACCTCGTTGCGGATATTCATCGACGGGAACGGCCATCCAGACGAGCTGGCCGTAGTTGATATGGTGCAAATCATCATCGAGACTGGAGACGAGGAAATAGTCTTCAACGAGTTTGAGAATATCGTCGATGATGGCTCTGGCGGTGACTGCGCCTTTGTCATAGCCGTAGTTGTTGAGGAATCGATGCAGCAGGAGTTGGTGCAAGCTTTTATCCTTGATGCGGCGGAATTTTTTGAGTTGGATCTGTTCCTTGGTCAATGGTTTACTCATGGCTCTCACCTCCTCGAACAGGTTGAGCGCCTGATTTTTTTTTCGCTTCAGCTCCCGGTTTGGTTGGGGAGAGAAGCTCACAAAGCCGCTGGTTGTTTTGTTTGTCATAGGTTTGATAGAGTCCGATGTATTCCCTGACCAGGCGGTCTGATTTCTTGGCGATCAGCCTGATTTGCTGCGACGAGAAGTCCTGTTTGTGGAGTGAGGCGATTTGGATGAAGTCGGCCAGGTAACGTTTGACGCTGGTTTCGGAGTGGTTGGTTTTCAGCTCGATTTCGCTGAAGGTGTATTCCTTGAAGTAGAGATCGATGATGATGGTTTTGTGGGAGAGGCCAGGCCCCATATCGTGTTTGATGCCCCGTGTCATGATGAATTGGCCTTGCCTTCTGAGATGCTGGACATCGCGGCGGACGGTTGATGGACTTGTGGTCAAAATCATGGCGAGGTCTTCAAAGCTGAGCAAGCCGCCCTGATCGTAGGCCTGTCGGGAGAGCCGCGAAAGCCGGTGCCTTCTGAGTCCGGAGAGGCCATAGTTGGCCAACGCTTCAAGGTCAGAGTTGAAATCGATGTGTTTGAGTCGCACTGTGATCCTGCGTGTCAGTCGGATGTGCTTCCCCGCCGGCTCTTCAGCAGCAACAGCTTCGTAGGCGATTTCGCCGGTGGAGAGCGAAACGTTGGCGTGCTCTTCAAAATAAAGGGAAAATTGCTGGTAGAAGGCTTCGGCAATGATCGGCGTGAGGTTGAAATCAGAAGCGAGCTTGTGGACAATAGCAGATCGAGCGTCTTTGGATTTCAGACGTAAGATGCCATAAGCTCCTTGCTTCTTACTGTCTTGGTTTTTTGACATAGGAGTTCTCCTTTCTGAAGTAACTTCATAAAAAAACTGAAGATAAAAACTCCTACTACCAAATGATACAAACTTTAAAAATGGAAATTTGACTTGACACAGGGACCTGGTTTTTAT
>JBHHWX010000849.1:0-2104 GCA_046756745.1 bacterium
ATGCACTTCTCGCAAAGGTGGATGTCTCCACTGAATTGGAAGTCATTCGCTACGCAGCCTGACAGAGCCTCGCAATGACACACAAGGTCAAAGGAGTCAATTTTAATGGCCATTAAACCCTGGTACAACATCGCAACTCCGCGCGAAGACCTCCGAGAAGGCAAACCCCTCGACGCCTCGGAATTTGCCGTGCATCTGGACTACGTTCGGGATGGCCGCGCACAGGTCGATTATCAAAACCCCGAACGCTTCTTTGAGCGCACTTTTCTGACAAAAAACCTCACCCTTTTGGCAGCAGAAGTCCTGCGCAGGCTTTCGGGCGAAACAACGGAAACTTCTGCTGTCTTTAATATGAGTACACAGTTTGGCGGCGGTAAGACCCATGCGTTGACCCTGCTCTATCACCTTGCCCAAAATGGGCCAAAGGCAAACGGATTTGTCGGAGTTAACGATTTGCTCAAAACCGCTCGGGTCAGCAAAGTGCCGCAGGCGGAAACCGCCATTTTCGTCGGCACCGAATTCGACGCCTTAAAGGGGCGAGGCGGCGACGATGGTTCACCGCTTCGAAAAACGCCCTGGGGTGAAATTGCTTACCAGTTGGGGGGAAACCAAGGCTTCGCAGCCGTTGAGGAGCACGACAAAAAGGGGATAGCACCAGCAGGGGATGTCATTCGTAAGTTCATCCTGCAGGACAAAGCCTGTTTGATTCTCATGGACGAGGTGATGAATTTTGTCAGTCGTAACCGACATAGCGGCCTGACCACCCAGTTCTACGATTTCTTGCAGAGCCTTTCAGAAACGGCACGCGGCCAAAGGAACGTCGTGCTGGTCGTGTCAATCCCGGCCTCCGAGCTCGAGATGTCTGCCGAGGATCAAACAGATTTTTCACGCTTCAAGAAATTGCTGGATCGACTCGGCAAGCCAGTGGCCATCTCGGCAGAACATGAGACTTCGGAAATCATTCGCCGTCGTCTCTTTGAATGGGACTTACGAAATCTTACTGAAGATGGCCGTGTCCTTCTAAGCAAAGAAGCGGTGACCACTTGCAACGAATATGCTGATTGGGTAGGTGAGCATCGTCAGCAAATCCCCAACTGGTTTCCAATTGACGATGCCAAAAATGTTTTTGCTGCGACCTATCCATTCCATCCTCTGGTGCTCTCTGTATTTGAACGCAAATGGCAAACGCTGCCCCGGTTTCAGCAAACCCGTGGCATTCTGAGGTTGCTGGCGCTGTGGGTTTCGCATGCCTTTCAAGCCGGTTTCAAAGGGGCGCAACGCGACGGTTTGATCGGAGTGGGGACTGCCCCGTTGCACGATTCTCTATTCCGACGGGCGGTTTTTGAGCAGTTGGGCGAAGACAAACTCGAAGCCGCCATCACCACGGACATCGCGGGTAAGAGCGATTCCTTCGCTTTACGCCTGGACCAGGAGGCCATTGAGAACATTAAGAAAGCACGGCTGCATCAGAAGATCGCGACCGCTATTTTCTTTGAATCCAGCGGCGGCCAACAGCAGAAAGAAGCGACCCTGCCTGAGATTCGACTGGCGGTCGGTGAGCCCGGCCTTGATGTCGGCAATATCGAAACCGTTTTGGAAGAGCTCACAACCCACTGTTACTACTTGCGCGTTGAAAAAAATCGCTACAAATTCAGCCTGACGCCAAATCTCAATAAACTGCTCTCTGACCGTCGCGCCAGTATTCAGCAGAAGCAAATTGATGAAAGAGTCAGAGAAGAAGTGCAACTGGTTTTCAGGGCAAAGCAAGAAATTGACCATATTTTCTTTCCGGAACGCAGTAATCAGATCCCGGACAAACCCGCATTGAGGCTGGTCGTGCTGGCGCCTGATAAATCAATCAACGAGTCGGAAACTCTGCCATTCATCGAGCAAGTCACCAGGGAGTGCGGCTCTTCGGGACGCACCTACAAATCGGGTCTAATCTGGGCCGTGCCGGACTCGTCTGCTTCGCTGAACGAGACAGCACGCAAGCTGCTGGCCTGGGAAGACATTAAGACCCATGATAGAAAACAGTTGGACGAATCTCAGCAGCGTCAACTGGCTGAAAATCTCAAGAGGGCGCAGCGCGATCTTAATGAAGCGG
>JBHHWX010000850.1:0-2096 GCA_046756745.1 bacterium
TGCTATCGCAGGAGCGGATTCCACAAAAACAAAGGAGCCGTTTCCTTTGGTCATAGCTGTGGGAACGCATACGCTTTCCTTTCCCTGGCATAACAAACCACTTACTTTCCAATTCAACCCTGCTCTGATCATCGGGACAGAGTTCATGCACAAGAACTGGAAACATTTCCGAATCTCACAACCCGTTAATTTGGGCTATTTCCAACATAAGTATATTGAATCAGGCCTGTTTCTGAATACGGATCTAGCATTCAGCTATGCCACTGGCTTCGGACTTCATGCAGATTTTCTTTTGGGCGCCGGATATTTGCACGCATTTAGTCGCAGAGAAGTTTTCGAGCTTAAGAACGGAGAATACGAAAAAGTAACCGATTGGGGTAGGCCAGCGGCGATGATTTCTCTCGCAGCAGCATTAGGATATCAATTCAAAAGCAATCGGCGATTTTCTTTCAGTCCCTTCATACAATATCGCTGGTTTGTCCAGACTCCGTTTTCCGAAGAAATTCCGTTGATGACCCACCTGCTATTAACGGTTGGAACCAAAATTTACTTTGGAGGGAAATAAGTTATGAAAATCCTGAACATTAAAGCCTTTTTTAAAGCGTCTTTTTTATTGGCGATATGTATCGCTTTCATCCAGCTCGCCTGCAAAATGGATATCAATCAGCCGGTCGAGGCGCCGAAAAGCTCGTGGGATGCAAGTCTCAACACCCATCCCAGGGGCGATGCCTTTCAAAAGGTGCTCGATGACTACGTAAAACGAGGCCTGCCCGGCGTGGTTCTGTTCGTCAAATCGCCCCAGGGGATGTGGAACGGTGCCGCCGGTTATGCAAAGATTGAAACAAAAGAACCGATGACACCGGTGAATTTGCATTATTCAGACAGCATGGCAAAAACCTATACGGCGACGGCGATCATGATGCTGGTTGAAGAAGGTAAGATTGAATTAGATGAGAAAATCAACCAGTATTTGCCCCGAAATATCTGTGATAACATTGGCAATGGCAATGAAGCTACGGTCAGACAATTGCTCAATCATACTTCAGGAATTAAAGATCATTGGGAAGATATCACTTTCCTACTGGACGTATTCAATGATCCTTTCCGCCCAATTCCACCTGAAAAGCTATTGGAGTACATTTACGGTGAATCACCCTACTTTCCGGCCGGTCAGGGGACTGAGTATTCAAATACAAACTTCTTGCTGTTGGCAATGATTATGGATCGTGTCCTGGGTGAAAGCCACGCCAAATTTATCAGTGAACGGATTATTCGCCGCCTCGGATTAGAAAATACCTATTACAAAAATGAGCCAGCTTATCCCAAACCACCCGGATTGGTCAATAGTTATGCATACTTTCTGGGTAACGAAAAACTCGAAAATTGGTCTGAGGGGCAAAATGCCGTCACTGCGGGGATTTTGGTTGGCCATGCTGGATTTATTGCTTCATCTTATGACTATGCACGCTTCTTGGAAGCTCTTTTCAATGAAGAATTGGTCGGTCAGGCGTTACTAAATGATATGACGGAGGGGTTTGAAAACGGGTGGGCCTACGGACTCGGTCTGGAGTTTTGTGAAACAGGCTGTGGCAAGGCAATGGGGCATACTGGTGACAGCCTGGCTTCACAATCGAAGATGCTTTATTATCCTAAAACGAATACGTATATCGTCCTGTTAACGAATGTTGGGTTTTTTGGGAAAATGGAAGACCTCTTCGATGAATTATTCGTTGCTGCTGAAGATGCGATATTTGACTGAAAATGTAAGTGAAAACCAACAATGCGTGCTGCGGGCGCTGGCACGCCGTGTATGAATTCAGGTTGATGGTCACTTCAAGGCTTGTCTTTTACGCAACACGTGATCGCAGAGCGCCAGTGTCATATACATTCGTTAGATGTACTGAATGCGGAGGGAAGGGCTATGAAGAAAATAGTCATAAAATCTGTCATTTGTCTTGTCTTAAATCTACTCATATTCCAGCCTGTATTTCCACAAACAGATTCCTCAAAGAGGAATCATTTAGGTCTCAGCTTCGGCAATAGCAATTATCACAGCAAAGATCTGATGCTGTCGCCATTAATTCAAAGGGGCAATA
>JBHHWX010000851.1:0-2068 GCA_046756745.1 bacterium
TAGTTCCAAAGACATGATCCCACAACGGCGAGCTTACCCCGAAGCCGAGTTCTTCTAAGAAACGCTGACCTGGTTTAAGGAGGTTAGCGTTTGTGCTCGATTTTGTTGCCTTAACTGTCCGAAACCTTACGACCGTCGCCTGAAAGCGCGATTTGGCAGTGTAACTCAACTCGTCTCGATTGTGCGGCTTGCATCAACCGACATTGCCGCCTTAGTGGCCGGCAGCGCAAACGAGGACGTGTTGCATTACAAGTCAAATTACCTTGAGCGTTTGTTCCGTTTACAAAGACGCAAACCTTTTGAAGAAAGCTCAGCGTCTTGACACGCTTTTAGGAAAAGTAGTTCCAAAGACATGATCCCACAACGGCGAGCTTACCCCGAAGCCGAGTTCTTCGTCTTGATAATGATGTCGAATATGATGATGCTTTACCCACAAGCCCAGGCGGCTTTTCATCGGAAAATGATGGGTGGCATAATGGATCATATCATAGCAGAGATATCCAAATACGAATCCAGAATAAAAGGGTAAGACGTAAGTTTCGCCCAGCAGCAACCAAAAAAGTCCGTAAAAGAAGAAAGCAAGCGAAATGCTAATCACAGGTGGCATGACCAGCCGTCTGGAATCGTTGGGATAGTCGTGATGCACGCCATGTATGAGATGGTGCATATATTGGCCGAAATCACTCTTTGGTTCATAATGAAAGACGTAGCGGTGACCAAAATACTCGGTCAATGTCCAAAGCACCATACCCAGGACGAATAAAGCAAATAAGGCTGATAGCGGCAACATGAGGTGAACTACAGCACGATACATAAGGAATGTAATTAGAGGCATGTACAGAATCACCGGTACGCTTGGATGCACGTAGGTGAATTTATCAAGGTATCTATTTTCAAATAATGGAATAGATTCATCTTTATTTGAAACGTATTGCTTAGCCACGATTTCCCTCCAATTATTTCTTTTAGCAATACCGGGAATTATGTTTCATAAATATAATATATCTATTTGTTCAATTCAAGTCTCTTTAGGATCTTTTTGAAATTCGCCTGCAATATTTTATATCAACAAGCAGCTCTCAAGAATGGCGCTTATTTTTACACACAGAAAGAAGCGCTTGGCGCAATTCATTCAAGGTTTCTTGTCGAAATCCTTGCCGATATTTTTCCAACATTTTATCCTCCAGCCCGACCAACTCGCTTTTTGGAATGTCCTGGAATTTGCGGCCTTTTAATACTTCTTTGTCCAACCAGACCTGCGCTTTTGTCGGCCGCCTCACCCACCGGGCCACTTCATTAAACTTCTGATCGAAAAAAACCACCACCGGAATCGCGCGATTGCCATTAGTCAGATACTGGTCCATCAAGGCGGGATTCAGATCCCGAAAGAAAATGCGCAAAGTTAGATTCGGAGTGTGGTCTACTATTTTTGCAACAATCGGCAGGTTGTGCACCACGTCCGGACACCAGTCTTCGGCGATTACCATTACGTTCATGGGACCGAGACCTCTGTAAAAGTGGACATCTTTCTCGGAGATTTGTGTTTCATCATAAACCCGTCGGTGCAATTGCTTGTTCTTTTCTATCCTGGATAAATAGTCTGTAAAGGTCAATCCCTGTTCGAATTGTTGCTGGTTCAAATCTTTTCCTTCAAGTTTTTTTGACAAGAACAAAGACAGCAAAGCGTCAAGGAACTTACGTGTTTAAGCGCTTTGCTGTCTAACCAAAAATAATTAAGATGCAGCGGAAGCAGCTTCTCTGGTGTCTAAACTCATGGCTCCTGGTCCGTTTATCGCAAGGGCGATGAGCCCACCTAAAATGGCCAGATTCTTCATAAACATGATCATCTGAATCTGATCGCTGAGATTATTGTGAAAAATCAGAGTAGTAGGAATCAAAAAGATGATCAGCGCCAGCGCCCCCCATTTTGCCTTGAAGCCAAGCAACACCGAGATTCCTCCCGCAACTTCAAGAATAATAGCCATGACCAGAAAAAATCCCACCACCGGCATGCCGACGGCTTTCATGTAACCCATGGATGACGCGGGATCAAAGATTTTCCCCAATC
>JBHHWX010000852.1:0-2068 GCA_046756745.1 bacterium
AGGCCGTCAACATCGGGCAGAGTCAAATCGAGCAGTACCAGGGCGGGGGGGTCATCGTAAATTCGGCGCAGGGCCGTTTCCCCTTCGCTCACCACTTCTACCCGGTAGCCTTCGTAGCGCAGGTTTCGCTCCAGTATTCTGGCTATTTCCTTTTCGTCTTCAACCACTAAAACTCGCTCTGACACAGGTGTCTCCCTCTTCCGGTTGGGGTATCCGCACACGCTACAGCCAATTATAGCAGAGGTTTGGCGAATAATCGAATGTGCAGGGGACTGTTGCAGCGCCCGGCCATCGAATAATTTTGGCATAAAACTGCAATGTTTGGGGCGCGATTTTGTGTTATAATCAACATTGGGCACGCGATTGAAATTGCCCTTGGGGGCCTGCGCCGACCGGGATACCCGCCTGCGCGGGCTAAAATATCGCGGCGGAAGGCTCTTGAGGGGCGGTTTCTCTAGCCTATCCGGCCAGGACAAGTAGCCGCATGGCTGTACAGTAAACTAATTTTTTAAACGTTTCTATGACGGATACTGAAAGATCAGCCGGTGGATGATTTCTTCCGTTTTGAAGGGGGCGAGTCTGGCTCCGCTTGAGGCCAAACCGAGGTCGCCATAGCCCTGTGTCGCCGTGGTGGCCCGGCCAACAAACCGTTCTGCGATGGCACGCATCGCAAAAATAACTTTGAGGCCGCCCAGGTTGAGCTGCCGGTCGAGGCGCAACTCTCAGGCGATATGAAAGCGATACAAACATTCCCGCCCCCTTGAATCTCTCCCCCCTTTCTGATACAATTGAAGCATCTTCCCTTCAGCCGGTCAGCATTACATTTTACGGGCATAGTTTCAGCACCTCGTGTGTTATGGAAAGCTTCGGCGACATGTGCTGTCCCTCCCCCAAAAAACCTCGGGGCAAATGAGGGGTGTTGATAAAATTCCGGACCAGGCCCACTGCGCCAGCGTCTCGATAGAAACTATCCTCCCACAGTCAAACCGTCTGGTCAAGGGCGGTTTTTGTTATTTTGCAGCACGGTCTGACCGGCGGTCGAGCGGTCACTTGCTTTAAGAGTTGAGGAGAAATCAAGAAGCAGAAAGGACAGTGCGCTCAACCTCTTCGATGAGAAAGGGCAGATTAGGTGCGGTGAAAGTCAAATCAGGCGCGGGGATACGGTTTCGTTTGATATTGGGTGGGACGTGTTTGTGATGGGGATGGGTGGAGGCTAACGATGGATCATTGGGATGAGGAAAGGAATCATACCAGTACAACTTGTCCTTGTCAGGATAGGAGGGGGGGCAATATTCTTGCGCTGGCGCTAATTCAGCGGGCTGGACGTGGCTGCGCGATACTTCGTAGCCATAACCTTCGATGACTTGCAACTCAAAGTTGAGGAATTCCTGCACGCAGAGAATGACCTTATCGCGGAAAAAGACCATACCCATCACTTTGCCGACTTTTGCGCCGAGAGGAATGTAAGTTAAAGAGGAATTTTGAATAGAGGGATAACGCTCTGGCAGACTATGAATGAACAGAGCGTACTGCTCTGGAGAGGATAAAGAATGCTTCATTTTTACGCGGCAACGGCGGACTTTATTTGCAGGGCAACCGGCTGGCGGCTGATCAGTTGCCGGTATTTTTCATCCAGACTCAGCCAGGTTTTGTGCAGCGCCAGCCATTCGATGAACTCCATTCGATATTCATCCAAAGCGTCAAACTCATCCAACTCGCCGCTGGTGATAGCCTGATAAAAATCGGTAGATTTCACGCCAAATTTCTTTTCAAAACGGCTCAGTTCCGTTTCGATTTGGGTCATATCTGAAATTAGCGTTTTGAGTTCCATAGCTAATTGACCTCCTGACCAAGGCTGGAGGTATTATACCACAAAAAACAACAACCGCCGATTGCCAGGAAAACGCCGCTTAAACCAACAAAAGTCCGTGACTGCCCGCCGACCCGCGCTTATGAACACTCAAAATGACATAAGACGCCTGAAAAAACTGACTACGGACCACTGACCACTAATATAGGACTTACGCAAGACGCATTTGGATGGATGGAGATCTAAGTTGTTGACGGA
>JBHHWX010000853.1:0-2058 GCA_046756745.1 bacterium
AAATTTAAAATTCGAAATATGAAATATGATTTAGAAGACCGTACGTTGGCATTTACAAGAAAAGTTAGAGCCTTTGTGAAGAAATTACATAAAACGCTTGCCAACATTAAAGATGGGAAGCAAGTAATCAAATCTTCCGGTTCAGTTGGCTCAAATTATATTGAGGCTAATGAATCGCTTAGTAAGAAGGACTTCATAATGAGAATCAAAATTTGTCGTAAAGAGTCCAAGGAGAGTCGATATTGGTTGAGATTAATAGATATGGGAAATGATCCGGGATTGGACAACGAAAGAAATGAGCTGGTTCAAGAGGCAACAGAACTCATGAAAATTTTTGGCGCCATCTTACAAAAGAGCGCTTAGTTTGATCATTTGACATTTGAATTTTCTATTTGTTTAGAATTTCGAGATTCGTATTTCGAATTTGCTTTTCATTATTTATTTTGCACTTAACGATTCGAGGAGAATGAAATGGCACAATATATTGGAACTTCCGTTAAACGCAGGGAAGACCATCGTTTTATCGCCGGCCGGGGTCGATATACGGACGATATTGTCTTGCCGAACATGGCCTGCGCCTATATCATCCGGAGTCCGCATGCCCACGCAAAAATCAAATCCATTAAGACCGACAAAGCCATGAAAGAGGCGGGTGTGGTTGCCGTGTTTACCGGAAAGGACATGGCGGACGACGGCGTCGCTCCGCTGCCAACCGGCTGGCAAATTGGCGAAGAGATGAAAGAACCGGCACATCCGTCGCTGGCCTTAGACAAGGTTCGTCATGTCGGTGACGGGGTTGCGGTCGTGATTGCAGAAAACCGGTACATTGCCAAAGACGCTGCCGAACTTGTCGAGGTCGATTACGAAGCTTTGCCGGCTGTGGTTGATGGCGCCAAAGCGATTGAATCGGGTGCCCCATTGGTGCACGACGATGTTGCTGACAATACCTCGTTCGATTGGGAGCTTGGCGATAAGGCTGCAACTGACGAAGCTTTGAACGGCGCCCACCACATCACAAAGCTGGAATTTGTTAACCAAAGATTGATTGCCAACGCCATTGAACCGCGCTGCGCCATCGGCGATTATGACGCCGGCAAAGATGAGCTAACCCTGTACACGAGCTCACAAAATCCGCATCTGATTCGGCTGCTTCTGTGCGCTTTTGTGATGGGGCTGCCGGAACACAAAGTTCGGGTGATTTCCCCGGATGTGGGCGGAGGGTTTGGCAGCAAAATTTTTCACTATCCCGAGGAGGTCATCTGCTCCTGGGCGACGCGCAAAATCGGTCGTCCGGTAAAATGGACCGCCGAACGCAGCGAGAGTTATTTGACGGACGCACACGGCCGGGACCATCAGACCATAGCGGAAATGGGTTTCGACAAAGACGGCAATATTCTCGGTCTCAGGGTTAACACCATCGCGAACCTGGGCGCCTATTTATCGACGTTTGCCGGCGGCGTTCCCACCTGGCTTTATGGAACGCTGCTGACCGGCCAGTATAAAACAAAAAATATTCATGTCTCCGTTAAAGGCGTCTTTACCCACACCACTCCGGTGGACGCCTATCGCGGCGCCGGCCGTCCGGAGGCGACTTTTGTGGTCGAGAGACTCATGGATACGGCCGCTCACGAGATGGAAATAGACCCGGCAGAATTGCGCCGGAAAAACTTTTTGCCGAAAGACGTCTTTCCCTATGAGACTCCGGTTGTCCTGACTTACGACAGCGGTAATTATGAACCGGCCCTGGATAAAGCTCTGAAGATAATCGATTACAAAAAACTCCGGACTGACCAAAAGGCTGCCCGCGACCAGGGCAAACTGATCGGTATCGGCTTTTCCAGTTACATCGAAGCTTGTGGCATCGCACCGTCAAAAGTGGCAGGCGCCATCGGTATCCGCGCCGCGCTTTACGAAAGCGCCAATCTGCGCGTGCACCCCACCGGAAAAGTGACCGTCTTCACAGGTTCCCACTCACATGGACAGGGTCACGAAACCACATTTGCCCAGGTCGTAGCGGATGGGTTGGGCGTTTCTCTGGATGATGTGGAAGTCGTTCAT
>JBHHWX010000854.1:0-2056 GCA_046756745.1 bacterium
GTTTGATGCCGGCGATGGCGAACTCCTCTTTACTGGTGTCGCGGGTGTAGTGTTCCTCATGCGTCAGTTTGCCCAGCGCCACCAGGTCGGACTCCTGCTCCATCTGGAGGTTGTGGGCGAAGTACCAGAGCTTGTCAACCCTGACAGGGTTCCAAACCCTGTCAGGGTTATTCGATAACATAATTTCTAATATCCTCAAAATCGGGTTTTGAGTGATGAAACTCGACAAAGCCTTCCCGCCCTTCAAACCACTCCAATACCTCCAACCGCTTAAGATGGGTTGCCAAATCCGAAAGAATGCCACGGTAAGAGGAATGCGGATAATGCCTGAAATCATCGCACAAACCATGATGGACAGGATTGTGATGGATATAAAAGAGTACCTGCGCTCGGTAAATTTCCGAATCGATGAGCTTGCGACGAAAGGGCCGCTCAAAAAGGCTGCCGGTTCGATTGTACTTTTTGTTAGTGGCTTGTGCATAGCTATTGAACAGGTTTGAGAAACCAAGATGGGGCCGCTTTTGGGGTTTTGCAAGAATTCGCACCAGCAGGTGAAAATGGTTTCCGAGCAAACAATAGGCGTAAATTTCAGCCACTCCCAACACGTGCAGCCCCAACAGCTTGAGAAAGAAATCATAGTTCTGTTGCTCAAAGAACAGTTGCTGGCCGTTGATGCCGCGATTGTAAATGTGATACCAGTTCTCTGGCAAAAGCGGGATTTCAGTTGTGCTCATTGGTATTCTCCTGTTCTAACTCTTCCAACCCTGACAGGGTATCGAACCCTGTCAGGGTTTTGTGAAATGAAAAAAAACTTGACAAATAAGATAAAATTCATTAAAATAGCTAAAAATATCTGGATAAATTTAACAATTATTGCAAAATTAATCATGCTCATTAAACGAGACCTTCAGAAATCGCTTGCGACCTGGCTTCCCAGACGTGAAATCATATTCATTCTGGGCGCGCGTCAAGTCGGTAAAACTTCTTTGATTCGACTGTTGCAGCAGGAGCTCTCCAATGAATACCTCGATCTCGAAAATCCGTTAAATCTAAATATATGTGAGAGCGTTGAACAATTTCTGGCCTTTCTCTCACAAAAGGGGTTCGACTCCACGGAGCGTACCGTTTGCTTTCTGGATGAAATTCAATACCATCCCGACCCCACCAGGTTTCTGAAATTGCTGCATGACCACCACAGTCATCTGAAATTTATTGTGACCGGCTCCTCAGCATTTGACATTCGCAAAAAAGTTAAAGAATCGCTGGTCGGACGCAAGGTCACGTTTACGCTTCATGCGCTGAACTTTTGTGAATTCCTGCGCTTTTCCGCACCGGAGTATGAGCAAACCCGAAAGCAGATTTCTTTGCTGACCGCCATTGAAGACTTCGGGGCTGCTCGCCGCACTCACGTCATGACGCCCAGGGTGCTGCCGTTGTTTGAGCAGTTTATGCGCTTTGGCGGTTATCCGGCCATTGTGCTCGAAAAGGACACGGAAATCAAACGCACCCTTTTGCGCGAGATCTTCGCAACCTATGTTCAAAAAGATATCAAAGACCTCGCTCACATTAGCGACCCTTTCCGTTTCAATCAACTGATGACTTTTCTGGCGGTGCAGGCGGCGAATCTCTACAAGGCCGATGAAGTCGCTCGTGAAATCCGGCTGCCCCAGAGAAGCGTTGAGAACTATGTTTTTGTGCTCGAGCAAACGTTTACACTGGCCCGGGTGCGGCCCTTTTTCTCCAATGTTCAAAAAGAGCTGACTAAAATGCCCAAGCTTTACTTTATGGATAACGGACTGCGCAATGCCATTCTCGATGATTTTCGCGAGCTCCATCTTCGCCCCGATCTCGGCGCCCTGGCTGAGAGCGTTTGTTTTGCCGAGTTGAGCAAGGCTGGTGCTCCCATTCAAAAGATCAACCACTGGCGCACCGCCGACGGCAAGGAAATCGATTTTGTGCTCACCCTCGATGACAAGTCGCTGCTGCCAGTTGAGGTCAAGTATCAGAACCATGTCAAACCCGAAGCGCCGCCAGCCATGAAAGCGTTCATCAAGCA
>JBHHWX010000855.1:0-2048 GCA_046756745.1 bacterium
TGAACTTCATCCGGACGCAACTTCTTGGTGCGTGCTCGTTGTGCCAAGTCGTTTCCCACGCGTGCTAAGCCGAGAATGTTCATGCCATCGGCGCCTTTAATCACCGGCACGATTAAGCCGTTGTTCGGCAGCGCCACCGCCACGCCAACGTTGATATATTTTTTACGGATAATTTTGTCCTCCTGAACCGAGCTGTTGACCATGGGAAAATCCCTCAGCGCTTGCGCACAGGCGTGAATGATAAACGGCATGTAGGTCAGTTTGAACCCTTCTTTGCGAAGAAATTCATTTTTATGAACTTCCCGGTAACGGACCAGCTCAGACATATCCGCCTCGCTGACAGCAAAAACATGCGGCGAGGTCTGCACGCTGTTCACCATATGTGCGGCAATGGACTTTCGCATATTATCCATTGGAATCACTTCGACTCTGTCATCGGTGAATTCGGCAGGAGTGGCAACAACCTGCGTCTGCACAGGTTGGGCAGGGGTTGTGACGCGTTCACTGCGCTGTTCGAGATAACCTAAGATATCATTCTTTGTCACTCTGCCATTGGCGCCGGTTCCTGAAATCGTTTCCAGCTCTTGCGTGGTCACGCCTTCAGACGCGGCGATACTTCTCACTAAGGGTGAGTAAAACCTGCGGCCGTCGCCGTCTGTGCGAGGGACAGTCGTGACTTTGACGTCTGTCAAAATAGGAGTTTCGGAAAGTACCTTTGCCTCTTCCACCTGTGGCGCTTTTTCAGGTGTGAAGGCGAGCGGTTCGGGTTCACGGGCCGGCGCTTCAGCAGGCGCTTCGCTTTGCGGCCGCGGCGCCTCAACAGGCGCGGAAGCAGCCTCTCCTCCGGCTTCTATATGGGCAATAACCGAGCCTACTGAGACGGTCTCTCCCTCAGAAGCCAGTATTTTGGATACAACCCCAGCTTGCGGCGAGGGAATCTCAGAATCGACCTTATCGGTACTAATTTCAAGGATGATCTCGTCCTTTTCAACTTTTTCCCCTTCCTTCTTCAACCATTTGATAATAGTGCCCTCTGCGATGCTTTCGCCCATTTGAGGCATCACCATATCGACTTTTGCCATAACTTCAACCTCTCAATATTTGTTTGTAACAGTTCACCGAGTAAAATCTTGGACGCTGATGAACGCAGATAATCGCTGATTTCTTGAAAAACTTTTTGACGACTTGTTTCATCAGGCATGAGTTGATATTAAACTGCGTTCATAAATCCATGTCCTTCTTTTTAATCTGCGGAAATCAGTGAAAATCAGCCTCCGAAAAAAGCGGGTGAACTATCTCATTTATTTGAATTTATGCTGCGGTGTATTTAACACAAACGCTTCAAACTCACTCCAACCCCGTCCCGAAAAGGGATAATGGTGGTATAGAGTTCGGGGGAAGCATAGATCTGTTTGGTATATTCCAAGATACACTCCGTTGTTTCATCCGGATTTTCTGTAAGCACCAGCCCGTCCCAAAGTAAATTATCTGTAATCAAAACCCCACCGGGACGGAGTCGCGGCACGATGATCTCAAGCGACACCGGATAGAGCTCTTTGTGAATGTCGTTAAAAATGATATCGAATTGACCGTCATGTTTTTCAAGAATCTCTAACGCGTCGCCTTGACGAAATTCTACTTTATTCTCCAGCGAGGTCTCCTGAAAAAACCTCTTCGCCCGCTGAATATTCTCCGCAGACCATTCGGTACAGATAATGTTACCACCATCCGGCAACGCTTTTGCCATCCAATAGGCTGAGTATCCAAATCCCGAACCTAACTCAAAGATTCGTTTGGCATTGACCATCTTCACTAATTGAGAGCACAGCCTGCCAACCAGAGGCCCGACAATCGGAAAATCCTCTTTAACTGCCAATGCTTCCATTTTTTGTAAAACCGGGTCATTTTCTGCCGGAAGATGCGTCACATATTCTTCGATGTTGGCCTTAACAATTTCCATACCCCTCCGTATGTTTTGTGTTCTCAGCAAATGTATTACTATAAGTTACTATAGGTAAAGTTCAGTCGCCTCTTTTAAGTTAACAACC
>JBHHWX010000856.1:0-2046 GCA_046756745.1 bacterium
CGCTATCTTTTTTGCGGCGAATTCGAACAACAGCCGAAGTGCGAGCGCGTAAGTAGTGCCTGACCGGAAACCCCTAAATCTGAAAGGACCGGAAGGGCGTTAAAACGTTTACCACTGGAAATTTCCGAAAAACGCGGCTGGTCTCAAGTGGGTCAGCGGCTAGATGAGAACGATTCTCATGTTTGTTGGATTTTGGACAAACCTCTCCTGCTGGAGCTGTTTTTCTGTATGATAAATGAGCGACCGCTTAGGCCGCTTTTTGCCTGGAAGCCTTTTCTCGCTCTCTTTCGATATGTCGCTTGATGGCGCCGACTTTCTGAATATTGCGTGCCAAGACAGCCAAAGCAACATATCGCTTGAATCCTTCTATGCCAT
Source organism: bacterium (assembly GCA_046756745.1). Taxonomy (GTDB): domain Bacteria; phylum Zhuqueibacterota; class Zhuqueibacteria; order Oceanimicrobiales; family Oceanimicrobiaceae; genus JBHHWX01. The sequence goes on from JBHHWX010000856.1 coordinate 376, forward strand.
GGTCCCGGCACTTATCCAAGCCATGCACTTCCAATGCATTGATTGCCGATTCCACCGCGGAGTGTTGATGCCTCGTTTCAATAAACTCCTCCGAATATTCCCGTTCCTTGTCCGCTTGGGATAGTCGGCCTTTCTTTGGCAACACCACTCGTTCGAGGAGTTCTTTGAGATCCAATTGGTTTTGTGGACTATGGAACCCTTTGTCAAAGCTGCATACGCTGAAGTTAGGAAAGCGCTGCTGGGCTTCGGTTACCATCTCAACGGCCACTTTATCGTCAGTCTCTTGTTGCATCACTTGGTGATGCAGTATGAAGCCAGCGGTGTCTTCCAGTATGCAAACCCGCAACCCCAGTTCGACAGGAACGCCGGCCTTGCCTTTGCTGATCCATTCGGTATGCCGTTGGAACAGTGAGAATACTTTTTCATCGTGCGGGATCTTTTCGCCTTCAAGCACCCGACGCCGAATCTGATCCATCTGGCGTTCTACATCGTCCATGAATGTTTGCAACTCTTCCAGCATGTTTAATGGAAGGCCCAATTCTTGGTTCAACTGGTTCCGAGTTGCCAGAGCCCGTGCGAGGAATTGTTCGGCCAGCTTCAGATAGTCTTCGTAGGCCTCACGAATCGCCGCCTCCTTGGCTTTCCGTTTTTCTTCATTCTTGGATGTGGAATGCTTGAGTTTTTGAACCTTGCGGTACAGTTTCTTAAACTGTCTGACGTTGAGTTTATGATTGCGCCATCCAAGCACACCGTATTGTTGACACAGGACAGCACACAGTCGAATCATTACCCGTACCGCATCGTACAGTAGATTGATGTCCGTCGGAAAGTGGACGTCAGTTTCCACAACAAAAGAGTCACAGCGTCCGCTTATCCCTTCATCCGGGCTTTGATCGATCAAGCTATGACCTGCCCGAACCACTTCCTGGTTGATACGATCCATTATCTCAGGTGTGAACAGTGCCAGGTTGTCCTTGATGGTTTGCAGACTGTAGGTCAGATCTTCATCCAGTACGCCGTGGCCCAGCATTTCGCGAATCGTTCGATGCTGGTTGGCCAATTCCTGGGTGCGGTCGAAATCCGCATTCAATCCAACACGCAAGGTGCCTAATACCAGAATCTTCCACTGATCCATGCCGGGTCGTCCGGTGTCGGTGCGCACGGCTTCTTCCCCGCTCTTGCCAACCTTTTTCGGAATAATCTCTGACAGAATTTCAAAAACGGCGTCGCGCAATGGCGGTGTCGTATAAATGTGTTGCAAGCCTAACAATATTTGCGGGATATCGTCCCTTGACGACAGGTCCAGTTCGATGTCGGCGATATCAGTCTGTCCTATGGACATTTGCGGGGATAGAACGGTTCTCATGGATTTCCAGATTATGAACTTTTTCGGATTGGTGGCATTTTTCAACCCCAGATTGCAACGCGCAATGACAATCTAATTAAATATCAGTCTGTTACGAATATAGGGATTTCCTTATGGTCCGATGACGACCATGACTTTCATTCGCGTATTATACCATAACATTATGTTTTCATTGGTGTTATTTGATTCCGTTCAAGCACTATGTAGGTCGGGTTAGGCGCGCCGCCGATGCGTCGGATGGAATCACCGAGCCTCATGCGCGCCGTAACCCGACACGCCACCCTTGTCGGGTTACGCTTCGCTAA
>JBHHWX010000857.1:0-2046 GCA_046756745.1 bacterium
CGCTTCGTCGTAAACTTCCTCGCAATGACTCAAATTCTAAACCTAAACGAGTATAGCATCCTTTCCCTATTTTACAGTGAATACAAATAAATATTCATTTCTAACCGTCACATCCAACACCAAACGAACGAATGCACTACATTTTGTCTTGAATGACTTGCGCACAGCTTCTAAAATTCTATCTTATTGTCATGCCTACCGAAAACACCAAAATCTCCCTCTTCATCCCCTGCCTTGTCGACCAGGTTTATCCCGAAATGGGTTTGGCGATGGTCAGCGTTTTGCGCAAGCTCGGGTATGAAGTCACCTACAACAAAGCGCAAACCTGCTGCGGGCAACCGGCTTTCAATGCCGGATTTCCCGACGAAGCGCGCAAAGTGGCCCGCCATTTTTTGAATGTTTTCCAAAATGAAGAATGGGTTGTCTGTCCCTCCGGCTCTTGCACGGCGATGGTGCGAAATTATTACCCTGAACTGTTTCAAGATGCCGTCGAAAATACAGTGGCGAAGTCACTGAAAAACCGAGTTTTTGAATTTTCGGAATTTCTGAGCAGCCAGTTGGAAGAGATAAAATTAGAAGGCACTTTTAGCGGGCGGGTTGGTTTTCACAATTCCTGCCACAGCTTTCGCGAGCTGCGACTCAAATACGAGCCGCTGCAGCTCATGCAGCAGATCAACGGCTATGAGCTGATCATGCCGGATGGCGAGCCGGTGTGCTGCGGTTTCGGCGGTTTGTTTTCGTTCAAATATGCTCCCATCGCCGCGACCATGGCAAAATCGCGTCTGGAAACCTTTGCCGAATTGGACATCGACACACTGGTTTCGAATGATCCGGGTTGCATCATGCACTTGCGGCAGGAGGCGAAAGAGAGAGATTTCGATCTAAGAATTTTGCATCTGGCGGAGTTTTTGGATATGGCAATATGTCAAAATGAAAATTCCAAATTCCAAATTCCAAATTCCAAATAAATTCCGTTTCGTCCAAAATACCCGCATGTTCGGAAAGCACGTACGAAATACGCCTTTCGACCGGATGGCCCCATTTGGAAACGCTGCTTTTCTATTTCCAATACTTTTCAGCCAGTTTTTTCGGATGCACACCGCAGATGTACAGAAATTGCAGGTACAAATTCCCGCACGTGCGTTTCAAAAATCCATCCTGTTCGAACCGGCGCGCGGAGGTGTAAACCGGCGCATCGATGATGCGAAAACCACCGCGTTTCTTGAGACGATGCATGATTTCGAAATCTTCCATCAACGGATAATCTTCCCGATAGCCACCAATCGCCTCGAACAGCTCGCGTTTGACGAAAATCGCCTGATCGCCAAAAGGGAGCTTGAACAATTTGCTGCGCAGCCCCACGTAAAATTCGAGGTAGCGGTAGGCCCATTTTGAATTTTGAATACGGAAGGTGAAAGCGCCGGAATGGAGCTCAGGCAGGGTTTGCACACGCTCACAAAAGGACAATAAAGAAGCCGCCGGCAAGCTCGTATCCGCGTGCAAAAAGATCAACCATTCGCCCCTCGCGCCAGCCGCCGCCGCGTTCATTTGAATTGCCCGGCCACAAGATGACTCAATGAGGCGCGTATTCGGCTGTATGCAGGTACAGTCCTGGAGAAATTGCACTGTGCCGTCCGTGCTGCCGCCATCGCAGAAAATCACCTCGACATTGGACACACCGCCCAGTGCTTCGACTTGCTGGCGAACATTGGCCGCTTCGTTCAGAGTCGGGATGATGATCGAAACGAAAGGTGACTGTTTTTCGAGTGGCAAAATTGTGGTTTTATCCCCAGGGGTGAATGAACTGCCGGCTTTCATTGATTTGTCATTGTTGGTTTATCCGGCTCAGGGTTTGATGTCGTTTAAATCCCAGTTATAATTCTTATGTTCGATTTTAAAAGAAGTGATGTTGGCTTTGAGTTTCGCAGCCTGATCCTTTGGTAGGTACTGGCTGATAAACGCGAGAACAGACGGGGCGTTTTTTTCGAAATCATCTTTGAACCAATCGAAAATCGAGGAAATCTCGGCGTTTTTGGCTTTGAAATC
>JBHHWX010000858.1:0-2041 GCA_046756745.1 bacterium
CTGCTCCAATGGAGCCACTTCTTTCAAGCGAAGTCTTGGAAGAAGCTTAGTCACTAAGTGGGGAAATTTACTTATTAAACAGGGGAAGATTGTTCAGGGAACCGTAATTCAACGTCAAAGCCTTGTGCTCGCGTTTATAAGCGATTTTTATGTTGGGAGTAACGATATAGTTTTCTCCTTCAGGATATATAGCGCGAAAAGCAAGAAAGGATTTTGCATCAAATCGCTCAGGATCGATCTTACACTCTATGGCATGGACTCTCTGCCCTTGTTCTTTGACAACAAAATCAATTTCTCGTCCGGATTTGTCACGCCAATAATAAAGGTTTGCAACATTTATATGGGTTCTCAAGTTGTCGAGGACAAGATGTTCCCACAGCAAACCACGGTCATCTTCTCGAATGCTGTCCCAGCCCTTAATGAAGGTGACAAATCCGGTGTCGAAGCCGTAGCACTTCGGTCTACGCGTGATCTCACGCCGCCCACCGCCATGGAATGGGGGCAGCAAGAACACCGCATGGGCGATACTCATCGCTTCAATATGCGCTTTTACAGTAGGTTGACTCAACCCGCTTAATTTTCCCAAACTTGAATAGTCTATAAGACCTCCGCTTTGACGTAACAAAAGGTGAAGGAGTTTGATAAAACCGATGCGATTACGAATACTAAAAAGTTCCTGGATATCTCGGGCATAGAAGCTGTCGATCCATTCGGAAAAAAAGGAAGCGTCTTTTTCTTTGGCGAGAAGCGGCTCCGGCAAACCGCCGTGCAATAAGCGATGGTCTAACTTTTTGATATCAAAAATCTCTAAACATTCTTCCCATAAAACCGGAGGTAAATAAATCAAATGTTTACGGCCGGTTAAACTATCTCTGAATTTTTGTGTGGCAGCTAAAGTAGATGACCCGGTGGCCAAAATTTTAAGTTGAGGATAAGCATCTGCAGCGATCTTTAGCAGTCGACTCGGATCTTCAACACGATGCACTTCGTCAAAAATCACAGTGGCCTTTTTTTCTAAGCTATCATAAAATGATTCCGGGTCGGCTGCCATGCGAACAACCGAGGGGAGATCACAATTCATATAAAGGGCATCCTCGAACATTTTGGCCAGAGTGGTCTTCCCCACTCTGCGTACGCCGGAAAGCCAGACGATTGGACGTTTTTCCCAGGCTCGTTGTATCTCGTTAATCCAAAATGGACGTCTTTTCATAATGCAACTTCACTTTTTGTTTAGACGGCTAAATGTAAAATATAGTTCTAATATATGCAAGACATTTATTCATCCGAAGAATCGGGCTGGCGTCATTTGCGGCCGAGCCGCGCACCAAAGAAATCGGCATCCGCAAAGGGCTTGGCGCTGCGGTGACAAACGTGGTGGCGCTGGTGATTGCGCTGCTGACCGTGAGTACGCAGGCGATTCGGGCGGCGATGGCGAATCCGGTTGAGAGCTTGAGATACGAGTGAATCGAATGCGGAATTGAGAATGCGGAGTACGGAATAACTCCGCATTCCGCACTCCAAACTCCGAATTCCAATGAGGTTATAATAATGATGAATGGTTTTCGATCATCCATTCAATATAGTCAACAATTTTAGAAGCCAGGAAATAAGGGAGGTTGAGCAAAACAAATTCTTTTCCATCAGGTGTCTTTGTTCTTTGAAAATCAAGTTTGCCGGAATAAAGCCGGATGGCAAAATGACGTGGCTGCCCGAGGCGCCGCTCGCGTGCAGCCAGACGTCTTGCGCTCTGCCGACGGAAAATGTGAGCGCGTCGTTGCTTCTGTCGTCGCGGCCGACTAAAATTTCGAGACCGTTACCGCTGTGGATCTTTTTGATTTTCATGGTGTCAGAAAATCATTAAAACCTACGACTTAGTCAACAGAAAACTGGAACCCGTGAAGAACATGAAAGTTCGTGGGTATCGCGGGCAAGGTGTTCACTACTAATCAAGAAAATTGCTGCAGTTGGGTAGCGGTTTTGCTGCGAAATGAATTAATACTTGCAACGATAGTCTATTTTTGATACATTTACTTTACCCTTA
>JBHHWX010000859.1:0-2041 GCA_046756745.1 bacterium
TTGCTTGCGTTGAAGTTTTTTCATTCCGAAAAATCTCACATTTTTTCGATTATTCGAATATTTTACTTGACTTTTTGTTCCGCATGTCGTATATTTGTATAGTCACTGAGTGAATAAAATGATTGAACAGCAAAACATAACAAAAGACGCTCTGCATCGACTATTAAAAAACGGGACCATTGTCCTTGCAGGGCACCGTAAACTCAAGATATACGGTTCTCTACAATGCTGGTCCGGCAAAAAGATGGACCCGAACAACCGGGTGTTCTTCTTTTCTCAATCAGAGGCGCTTAAACAGGGTTATCGACCCTGCGGGCACTGCATGACAACCTTGTACCAAACATGGAAAAAGATACAAAACACATAATCTCCTTTGGCTGCGGCGTTCAAACCGTCGCCTTGGTTTTATTAAATATCCACCGGGACGACAGACTCAAAAAAGTCATCGGTGTTGACTTTGCCGAGTGTGCTATTTTCGCCGATACCCAATGGGAAAAATCGGCAACCTACGAATATTTCAAATGGTTCAGGACATTCTGCAACCGACATAATTTCAAAATCCATCTCGTCTCAGCGGGCGACCTCAGAACAGATGCTCTAAACAATAAAGATCGATTCGCGAGTATGCCGCTGTTTACCGCACGCAATGATGGCGAAGTGGGTATGCTGAGGAGGCAATGTACCCGTGAATATAAAGTCGCCCCGGTTGATAAAAAAATCCGAGAATTATGCCATATAAAACCCAAGCATCGCATGACCGCTAAAATCAATCTATGGTTCGGAATAACCATAGATGAAATTGAGCGCATGAAAGACGCGAGAGAAAAATGGAAAACAAAAGTTTATCCTTTCGTAGAAATGAGATGGACAAGGGTCGACTGCAAAAATTATTTGATTGGTCACAATATCCCCATCCCGCCAAAATCTTCCTGCATAGGCTGTCCGTTTCATGATAACTATCAATGGCTCGACCTGAAACACAACTCCAACGGCGACTGGAATGATGCCGTCGATTTCGACCGTCGGATTCGGAATTTAACCAAAAAAGGCGTGAAGCAACCCGCCTACCTGCACCGCCAAGTCGTACCGCTCGACGAAGCAAACTTGAACGAAAATCAGTGCGACCTGTTTCGTTCGGAATGCGAGGGGATGTGCGGCGTATGAAACCCAAAATAATTGGCGTCAAAGAGGGCGCTGCTATCTTATCGAAAAGGTATGGCCACAGCATCTCTGCGCGACGTGTTAATGCCTTAATTCTCGAAGGCAGAATCCCGGCGACTAAAGTGGGTAGGGATTGGGCGATGCTTGAAAGCGACCTCACCAACGTCGAAATCAAACCGAGAGGCCGCCCCTCATCTAAGTGACCAGGCCCAAACATCGCTAATCGGTATTTTCTCAACCCCTTTAAACCACTCATTAAAAAATTCATGCCACTCATTCTCGGACATCCCTGATTGATAACCGCTTTTTGTTGTGCTATCGAATTCATCTTTTTGCCAAACAGAAACTAAAATCCGGCCATTCTTCGCAAGTAGATGTTTCAAGGTTAGCAGCAGCTCAATCCGGTTATGGGTGAGGGGGATAACGTTCAGTACGTAATTGCACATGATCGTATCCCACTTTTTTTTCAAAAGTATATAGTCCGGTTTGTAAAACGGATCGAATTTTTTATACTTATGTCGGTCCATACCGCATCCATAATCAAGGCACTTTCCCTTTATCAAGCCGCTCTCTTCGAAGTATCGAACTGGTTTGCTTTTTGATTTCCTCTGTATTGCCGTTCTATAACCGGCAAGCTTGTAAATGACGTCCCGTTCTTCCTTCGCTAAATTCTCGACCGTTCTTGCAATCGATGCCTTGCCGGTTTCTTTTCCCTTGCTATTCCCATCCTTAATCCACCCCTCCTCAAACTGCGCCAAATCAATATCGGGAATATCCACCGACTTGACGATTTCGTCCCAGTCTAAATCCGGTACATCGTTCAGGAACTTATACAGCCCCTCCTCAGTCGGGTGCCCGTACTGCGACACGAACCCGAGCA
>JBHHWX010000860.1:0-2038 GCA_046756745.1 bacterium
AAAAAATTGCCCAGACCTTATCTGGTATGGGCAAACATCAACGATTTTAAAAAAAGAACGGAAAGTTAAAGATTCTCTTATTCGCTCTTTTGGTCAAGCGTCACTAATATAAACAATTTTATAAAAGAGTCAAGAGAAATTTTCTTATTTTTGACAAATCAAGAAAAAAACCATTAAATCTCTAACAAGATACGAAGATAGCGCTTTTTCCCAGCACGCAACATTAAACTGCCGTTTTCAAAATCATCCTCATAAATACGGTCTTCAATCCCAACAACTCTTTCTTGATTAATATAGGCCCCTCCCTGCTGAATTAATCTCCTGGCATCACTTTTAGAGGATGTCAGGCCGGATTCAGTAAAAAGATTAACGACAGAGACCCCTTCTTTCATTTTCTTCAATTCGACAGTAAAAGAAGGGACCCCACTAAGGCTCGCCTCATCTGTGTTACCAAATGCGCTCTCTGAGGCCTTTTGCGCTTGCAGGGCAGCACTCTCACCATGAGTTATTTTTGTCGCTTCATAAGCCAGAACTTGTTTCGCGCTTCGTATATCCGCACCTTCCAGATTTCCAAGTTTCCGGATTTCATCCATCGTCAGAAAAGTATAGTACGTTAAATACTTCAAGACATCACGATCATCGACATTAATCCAGAATTGGTAATATTTGTACGGAGAAGTCTTCTCCGCATCTAACCAAACAGCCCCTTCTGCAGTTTTTCCCATCTTTCGTCCGTCTGCTGTCGTTAAAAGCGGCCAAGTGAGACAATACACTTCGGCGCCTTCGACCCGCCTTACCAGATCAACACCTGACAAAATATTGCCCCATTGATCGTCTCCACCGAGCTGCATCGTACAGTTGTAGTCTTGATAAAGTTTTAGAAAATCGTAGGCCTGCAATATCTGGTAATTAAACTCCAAAAAGGACAGTCCGGTCTCCAAACGAATCTTATAAGCTTCTGCAGAGAGCATTCGATTGACGCTAAAATGACGGCCAATATTACGCAGAAAATCTACGTAGTTTAACTCAAGCAGCCAATCCGCGTTGTGCACCGCTAACCCTGCTTTACCATCTATCTTGAAATAACGCCCTATCTGCGCTTTGATCTTCTCGGCATTTTTTGCAATGACCTCCCGAGGCAGCATTTTTCGCATCTCGGTTTTTCCGCTTGGGTCACCAATCATACCGGTCCCATCACCGATGATGGCAATAGGACGATGACCCTGTCTCTGTAAGTGAGCGAGCGCCATAATGCAAAGCAAGTTCCCAATATGCAGGCTCTCTGCTGTTGGATCAAACCCGACATAGGCTGTAATTTTTTCGGTCGCAAACTTCTCTCGAATGGCCTGTTCGTTTGTAGCCTGTTTTATAAAACCTCGTTCTTTTAAAACATCAAATGCGTTTGCATCACTCACCTTACCACCCTTGTCGTTTAATATCTTTGTTTATATTTAAGTTGTCTTTTTATCTCGAGTTCTGAATCCCGTTTTGCAAGATCTTCACGTTTATCATAGGTTTTTTTCCCTTTTGCTACTGCGAGCTCTACTTTCACTAACCCCTTCTTAAAATAGAGCTTCAAGGGGACAAGAGTCAAACCTTTTTCATTAATTTTCCTGGCTAATTTCTTGATTTCTTTTTTGTGTAGAAGAAGCTTACGAATGCGAATCGGATCGTGGTTGTTTATGTTCCCAAAATCATAAGGACTGATGTGGGTATTAAACAAAAAAAGCTCTCCGTTTTTCAAATTGGCGTAACTATCCTTCAAATTAGCACGACCAGCACGAAGCGATTTGACCTCCGTGCCCGAAAGCACAATTCCTGTCTCCATCGTTTCAAGAATATGGAAATCGTGCCGGGCTTTCCGATTCGAGGCGATTACTTTCACGTTCATAGAACAAAATAAAAAAAAATATTTAGCAAAAGTCAAGCAGGCTTTTAAATCTCTTGACATTCAGATATTCAATTTTTAAATTCCACACCTAAGCCGAAGTGGTGAAACTGGCAGACGCGCACGGTTCAGGGCCGTGTGGGAGCAATC
>JBHHWX010000861.1:0-2034 GCA_046756745.1 bacterium
CTATAGTGAATCATTCTGACATTTTTTTGTTTAGTCGAATAATGGAACAATACGCTCAGACAAAATTCGCGTGAGGTGTTGATAATGTTCAGTGGATGATACACTCGGCCAGCGCGAAGTCATCAGCACGACCAATTTCCGCCGGGGAAAAACCATCAAAATTTGTCCGCCGTGACCAAGCGCCGCATAGGTCTTTTCACCATTAATCTTTAACAACCACCACAGAAAGCCGTAACCGCGAACCGGAAGCGTGTTGTGATTGACCATGGCACCCGACGGCATGATTTGAATGGCTGTAGCCTGCTTGACAAATGTCTCGGGCAAAATCTCATGGCCACCAAAACGACCACCGTGCCGGTATAATTCGCCGAGTTTTATCAAATCACGCGGCCGCACATAGGCATCGTTGCCGCCGAGTTCGATACCCTGGGCATCAACACGCCAATATACTAACTCACCACCGAGGGGCGCAAAAAGATAACGCTGCGCCAGCTTGCCAACCGAAAGTCCACTGGCTTTCTGTAGCACAGCCGTGAGTAATTGCAAAACCGGTGTGTCATAGCGAAAAGACCCTAGTGCCGCGGTATCGACAGGCTGTGCGAGAATTGTTTTCACCCAATCGGCGCTTTGTTGAATGCTGCCATAACCGACCGGCTGCAGCCCGGTCGACATTGTGAGAAGCTGCCGAATCGTGATGCCTGCTTCCCCGGCTTGGGGATCAAGTTGATCCGGTAGGTAGCGGCTAATGGGATCGTCAATGCTGGCAATCCAGCCTTGGCGTAATGCGACTCCGACCAGCGTCGCGGTAAGGGATTTAGTCACGGATTTGAGATTGGCTGCGGTCTCCGGGCCGGCGCCATTGAAATATGCTTCCGCGACGAGTTCGCCCTTGTGCATCACAAGTAGCGAGCGCATGCGTTCCGATTTGCCCGCTTCGGTAAGTATGGCTTCGAGTTCCCCTGGCGCCCCGAGCGCAATATGCTTACTCGATATGCGGTTTACCGGCGTTTCTCCTGCCTCCCCGGCGAACGCCCTCGCAAAACGACTTCGAATTGCCGCGGCTTCGGCGTCATCCCAACGCACATCATCAATACTCAAAGGGTGCATGCGATACAGCCAGGACATACCTTTGCGGCCAATGTAATCATCCGGGCGCGAATAGACCGGATCTGCCAGCGCCTTTTTCAAAGTAATAAATTCGACATTTCTCGCCCGCAGCGCGAGCAGGAGTTCATCGAGCTTGTCTTCTACAAGCGTGTTGGTATGTAGCAAGAGTATTTGCGGCACTGCGTGGCCGGTCTTTCGGCACGCTACGCTGTTAGCATGTTCAACGGCTGCCAGGATGTGGCGAATAAACTCCTGGCCGATAGCATGGCGTAAAGGGGCATTTTCAGTAGCCAGAGCGTGAGCATGAGCACGGGCGAGGAGCCATTCGGAATTGTCTACGGTGACATGAGCCGTGTGCAATCCCAGCTTCCGCAAGCCTGCCTGCACTCTGTTGTGTTTTTCCGGCGTATCGCCCTGGTGCAGCATTGGAAAGCGGAAGTAGGTCGTTTTAGCGCTGCCGAATTGTACGAGAAAGCTGTCACACTGCGCCACCCCTGCCAGCCAGTCATCTACCGTTGTCGTATTGAGGTCGCGGTGGGCGGCCGAGTGATTGCCGAGAGTCAAGCCCCAGCTTGCCCAGACTTGTATGGCTTGTTTATTGTCGCGCGCGTGGTCACTGATGACAAAGCCGGTGGCCGGGGCCTGGTGGACACGCAATACAGCCGCCAACCTGGTCAGTGCCTCGGCCGCTGAATCACCGTTTGGTAACGGCCCAACCCACGGTAAATCATCGATGGTGATAGCCAGTTGAATAGCCGGTTCTGGCTGTGCCGTAACCGGACCAACAGTAATGATGAAAAATAAAAAACAGAAAAAAGTAGCCAGAAGGAAGGTTGATTTTATTTGTTGCATACATACCTACGATTTTTTCACAGTTATGGTTAACTGTGGTTGAGGCAATTCGGTTGATTTGATCGCTTTTGTCAG
>JBHHWX010000862.1:0-2026 GCA_046756745.1 bacterium
GGGGGTATTACGAAACGGTAAAAACGTTCGATGCCGACAGCAATATTGTCGAAGAACGCCGCGATAAATTCAGCTTTCGGGGAGGCAGCAGCACGCCCAAGGGGGAATTAGCCAGCCTGAATTTTTCGGTCAACAATCTCTTTCAAATGAAAACCGGCTCCGGCGAGAAGGAGAAAAAAATCGATTTATTTAGCATGAATATGTCATCGGGGTATAATTTCGCGGCAGAACAAAAGAAGCTGAGCGGTTTGCGGACCAGCATCAACGCGACGCCGTCGCGCCAATTTAATGTGAGCCTGAGCATGTCGCACAGCCCGTATGTGTATGACGATTCGCTCGGCAGGGAGATCGACCGGTTTTTATGGGAAGACAAAGGCCTGTTTGGCGGTCGATATTTCCGGCTGACGAATTTGAGCATATCTTCAAGCATTCGATTGGGAGGCAAATCGACAACCACCGCTGGCGCAGGAGCAGGAGCTTACCCGCCGGCCGGGCAATTCGATGAGTTCGACAGCGGCCCGAATCGCTTCGAGGGCGAGCGACCGTTTTCAGCGGGTATCCCGTGGCGAGCGAATCTCACATTTTCTTATACTTTGAGCAGCTTTAATCCCAATCAAAAAGTCAAACGCGCTTACTTAAATATCCGGAATGCGGAAATCAATTTGACTGAAAATTGGCGGGTCAGGTTCAACGGCCAGATTGATTTGAACAAGAAGCAATTGATCAGCCAATTCTGGACGTTTCATCGTGACATGCATTGCTGGGAAGCGTCTTTGAGCTGGACGCCGATCGGGCCGGCTCGCGGCTTTTATTTTCGCATCAATGTGAAGGCTTCCCATTTGCAAGATCTGAAGATCGAGCGTCGCGGCGGCCGTTCGAGTGTTTTTGGCGGCGGATATTATTGACCTGTTGTTCTGAAACAACAAATTCCAAATACGCAAAACCGACAAGCTTTTTTTACAAGGAGAAATGGAGTCAAGGAGAAGACACGGAGAAAAAATTTTTTTCTTTTGTCTCCGTGTAAACTCCGATTTCTCTGTGTCTCCGTGTTTAAAAAAACCTCTGTTTGTAAAAATTTCGTTCCGAAGGATTTAACTCCTTAACCAGACGAGAGTGCAGGATGCCCGCCATACTCGATTTCCATATTCGTTCGAAAAAAGAAAGCCGTTTTACGCTCGAAGCCTTCCCTGCCCGCGCCGATCAAAATGCTGTCGTTTTACGCCAGCCTGCTTGATCTGGAAACCGGCGAGGCGGTACCGGATGGGTTGCAATGAACAGATCAATTGACATTCGGTATATAATTGGCTAAATTATTTTTGCGTTTTGAATGCTAGACATGAGCAGCATTATTCATCATTTTGTGGAGGCGATTCGCTATGATTGATGTTAAGGCCTGTACATTTTGGAAAGATTTAACAACCCAGAAAATTCTCGTTACCTTACCATTGGAAGTCTTCGAGGAGTTGTTGGAAGACCAGGAGGATTTCGACCCGGATATAGGAAAGTTTCTCAAAAAATACCAGAGCGGCGACAAAACCGGCGTTGTTTCCATTGAGGACTTGAGACGTGAACTATCGAGTTGAGTTCTCCGGTCGCGCACAAAGATATCTGAAAAGAGTGCCTCGAAACACCGCACTGAACATCCTGGACGACATTGAAGCCATCCGCTCAAATCCCACATCCGGCACAAATATCCGTACAATCTAACGAAGCTCCGCAAACCGACAAGCTATTTTTTACAAAGAGAAACGGAGTCAAGGAGAATACACGGAGAAAGAACTTTTTGAATGATCTATCAAAAAACGCCTGTTTTTTTCTCCGCGATTCTCCGTGTGCTCTATGGCTCTTTGTAAAATTTGGTCTGTTTGTCAAATATCCCGATTTATCGGGGTAAATTGAATCCTCAGGAATTATACACCGGCAGATCATCGGGCGCGTCGACCTCCATATAGAGCAAACCAAGTCCGTGCGTTTTGCCCTGGGCATCAGTCTTCAAACTCTCCGAGCCGCCGCCGCCCAATGCATC